>DAOVXE010000049.1 GCA_030636285.1 Candidatus Falkowiibacteriota bacterium
ACAAGATCACCCAAAATATAATATTTCATTATTCTCGGAAAAATCGGTCTTATTTTTGCTATCAACTTATTAAACAACCTGTCTTTGGGGGTTAGCTTTGATTGATTATAAAACAGGGCGGTGATATCACCGATAGCGCGCGCGTTTTCTTTTGTATGTTTTTTTATAATCATATTTTTTAACTTAATTCACTTGTATCCAAACAAAATTCTCTTTTTGGGTCAGAGTGTCCGGTTGGCACATACGGCGCTAAAACAAATATCGGCCTGACTCCCGCCCCAAATGGGTCTTTTTCAATTGACTCTGCCACTTCAATATTTTGATGATCTTCTTGCTCTGATGCCAAATTTATCTCTTCATTAACCTGAACGGTCTGATAATCAAGATAATACTTTTTTAAAACCGCATTTTCGTTTAAAGTTATTTTTTTATTTTCTCCAACCAATAAACTCTGTAAAAATGAAATCATACCCAAAGTTTTGAGCGTGGCCAATTCAACTGTCCATTCCCCCTCTGTAGCCGTAAACATCTTAAGGCTAACTCTCATGATTAAAAAACTTTCGCTTATACCTCTGCCGGTTAAATTAATACTTATGGTCTGGCCTGAACTTAAACCGCTATTATATGTTCTGAATTCTCCCTCTCTGATCGTATTGGCGTAAGCCGACAATTGAGCCTCGCCGTATTGCTTGGCCTCTTCTGTCGTTTTTATGCTCTTGTCAATTTTTTTAAATTCAAACCGTCCATATTTGGAAATACTGGCGTTGTCTTCTACTTGCGCCATTATCGGTATAAGATAGTATCCGCTTATTTCAATCGCATCGGCGCTCAATGGCGGAATAACAAATCTCACATATTTCTCGTTGTAACTCCATAAACAATCATAATCAGCATCATTATTTAAAAATTCCACTCCCACTGTTACCTCTATACTGTTAACTAAAACAGTTGGCTTTTTTGAAAACTTATAATCAGTGGCAAAACTTTTTTGATTGCCATCGCCCGCATGAGGCTTGGTTCTTTCGTTGTCTGATGTAATCTCTCCACCCTCAATTATTACTACATTCCTAAGCTGGCTTAAATCATTTTCTATACTTAAACTGTCCCTGATATAATTATCACTGCCGTCTGCGATATTAAACGGCGCCAATTCGTCATTTTTGGCAAAAAAATGAATATCATTATCATAATCAATGTACCAGCTGTAATTAAACAACTCACATAACTCGGACAAGCATTTGCTCACGCTTAAATTATTAAATGCCACTACCGTAACCTCTAAATCGCAATTTACATGATTATAAGTAATTCCACTTCCAGCTAAATAACTGTCTATAATATATGAAATAATTTCGTTAACGGTTTTGTCTTCAAATCTGTCAATCACCAAAATTCTGTCTAAATCCAAAGTATAATCCTTGGTTTCAATTTCATAATAAACCACGTCTCCTTCGGCGTAATTTCCCACCCTGATAATCTTGCCTGCAAATATTTTGGTCGCGCCATCAAACACTTCCACAATATCGCTAATCTCCGGCTTATAGCTTTGACCTTCAAAAACCTTGATTGTAAAATTGCACAAATTTGGCTGTTCATTAATATTGTCCTCAATGCCAAAATTCTCCCAGTCAACCAGATTTGTTTTTTCTTCTCCGTTTATTTTAATAATTATATTCATAATACTATCCCAATAAATTGCTTGTCTTTAATTTCCTGATCATTAAATCCCCAATGCGTTCAGCTCCTTTCCTATCCATGATAGTGTTGCCGGTGATATTTATATTTATCACGTTCCCTCTGCCACCCAGTCTATTATTTGGAATAATATCCCCGCTTGATCCAGGCACAAATAATTCCGGCCCCTCTTCGCCGACCAAATATGCTTTTGATTGGCTAATAAAACCGCCCCTAGCTTTTCCTCCGCCAAAACCCAATACCTTGCCTATCGCGCTTTTAGCCCCCTGAATTATATTCAATCTTTTGATGCTATTAATTAACTTATCTATCCAACCAATAACTTTTGATATCGTGGTAATAGTTGTGTCCCAGATACCTTTAAATTTTTCAATACCAGCATTAGCCGCTTCAATAATACTGGTTAATGTCTGAATTAAAACAATAAGACTGACTTCAATTATTTTCACTACCGCAATTAGCGCGCCCAAAAAAATAACTCCTATAACCTGCGCAAATGTTTCCAAAAATGGCATTAAGGGTTGTAAAGCTTCCCATAATTTCTGCAATTCAGGTAACAAGTTCTCCTTAAAAACCAAGGCCACGTTATCCCAAGAAGTTCTAAATATTGTAAGCAAGCCTTTATATTTTGTTACAATATCAATTCCGGTTTTTACGATATCAACAAAACTTTTTGAAATATCAATAACTGTTTTAATGGTAAATTTTAAAGCCTCAAATGATTTTAATAATATTTGCCCGATCACGTCAGCTGTAGCTTTGAGTTGCGGATTGACTTCATTTTCTTCAGTAAAAGCCCATGCCCTAAAACTCTTGATTGATTTATAGACATACTCAATCATCGGTTTCATGGCATTATCAAGCATATCTCCCAAAATAAGCTTTAAGCTGACAATGCCGTCTTTAACTGAATTAGACATTTTATACCAACTGCCCATTGCCTCGGTATATGATCCTTCCATTCTGGTGGCCTCGCCAATTATGGCGTTGTACATGGCCTGTGTTTTTTGAGCGTATGTCATCTGGCTGGTTTTCATTCCCATCTGATCGGCCGCATCTTTATAGACTTTAATTAAATTCATCTCAATGCCATATTCGCTTAAAAGTTCCGGCCGGAGTTTAACCACGGCTTGCATCATAGCCTTGATGGCATCGTTGGAATTTTTATTTGAAGCGGCCGCTACATCCCGTCCTCTGGCCACAATCTCCAGCGCCTGCTTTTCAGACATATTCGTCATAATGGCGGTTTTAGTTAATTCAATTGATGTCAGCATATCCTTATTTTCCTCGCGGATACTTTTAACCAAGCTATCAATTTGTTTTCTGCTCCAATTATTATTTTCTCCCAGTTTATAAATTACTGCTTTACTTTGCCCCAGCTGGCCGGACAAACTAACGCTTTCTTTTATAAGATTTGATATCCCGCTGGCCACACTTCTGATTGTTCCGACGATCGCGCTATAAGCCAGATTACCAACCGCAACCGCTTTGGTCATAGAACCAAAAGAACTGGATGTTGTTTTAACATCGTTGGTCATACCGTTTAACGCCTGACTCACTTTTTTCATTTCCGAGCTGGCATTATCTACGGCTTTTAATATTATTTGCAGTTCCTTATTGCTTGCCATTTAATTTTTTATTTCGTTCATTAATAAAAGTATAGAGCTCCAAAATATAGCTCCAGCGCTGAATTATAAACTCTTCCTCTGTCCAGCCCATCTCAACACAGACCATAGCTTTAATTCCAATAAAGCTGGGGTGTCTGTATCTGACAAATTTAGTTATTTCATATCTTGAGTTTTGGCTTTGGCTAAAAAATCTTTTACAAAACTTAAATTCTCCTGAATAAATTTAATATCTTCTATTCCGAATAAATTCACATTTTCTATACTGATTGATAATTTCTGATTATGTTCATCCGTGGCATCCCACTCTTCAATCACTCTCGTAAATAAAACCAGTATCTGTCTGATTTCGCTTTTCTCTTTTTCTATTGCCTCAATGTCGCTGGCTAAAATTCCGTCTCTGATTTTGATGGTTATCCCGCACTTAGGCAATTTTATATTTTTAATTTCTCTTGTGTCTTTTAATATTGGCATATGTTTAATAGCTTGCTTCAAGGTTAGTTAACACCGTTTCAATGCTTTTTGAATCGCTTGCTGAATAAAAAGCCTTGAAATTGACCGTAACCTTGGCAATCTCGTTATTATCACCGCTGATAAGCGGTTCTCTTAATTTAATTTTTGCTAAATCAACTACCAGCTTGGGATTACTGCTTGCCCCAATCGTGATATCACCGTTAATGATTTCCAGCCTCATGGCTTTCTGATTTCCGTTTAAGGCATAATCCATTAAAATCGTATCCTTGAAATTCATCTCAATAGATCCTTCTATGGTCAACTGCTTATTCAAAAAATCATTCGGCTCAATACTTCCGAGCTTGTCATCATCTTCAATATTTTTATTTATATTTAACTCCACTCTTTTAACATCAATTGAACTGGCACCGTCAAGACCGGCTAAATTATCAGCTAATTTTAAATTGATATGCTGGCCTAAAAAATAATTTTCCGTAATATACGCCGGTGAACTTGTTTCGACCGCTCCGGCCTTGCCCCTAACGGCAATCTCATATTTTAAATACTGATTTACAGCCGCTTCAAGCTTCAAAGTCTCAATTACTGAATTAGGATAAGCCTTTTGCTCATTATCGCCCCGTTTAACCTCAACTGTTAACGTTGGGTGTTTAGCTGATTGTAAAACTCCAAAAACATGCTCATATACCCCTGTGTCAACCGTTTCCACGCTTCCAACTTGACCTATCGCGGCCAAAAGAATAAGACCGAAACTTTTATCAAATACTTCACCTGCAATCGCGCCACCGCTCATTTTTTTGCTGATTTCCTGATCCTCGCTGTCCTCAATAACTCCCACTGCCCGCTCGCTGACTGCCACCTCTATTTTGTCATTAATATCTTCGGATAATGGTTTTAACCAATAGGTTGGAGCCACTTTGACTCCCCGGCTGGCTTCCTTGCCAATGCCGATATTAAATTTTCGTTTTATTAGCTCTGTCATAATTTTTCTATTTCAAAACAGCCGATAAATAAGAATGGCGTGTTCTGCTTATTTAATTTATTATTTCTTTTAATTTTTTATCAGCCTCTTTTTTACTCGTGGCTTTGACTGTAATACCATGCTCCGGATAATTAAATTCTTGTTTTTTTTCATTTTTCTTCTCCTCCTTGTTTTTGATACGCTCGCTTTGCACTTCCTTATCCGGCCTTAAGGCCTTGTCCTCAATTTGAGATTTTTTAACTGCCATATTTTTGTAGTTAGATTATTAAATTATTTGAATTAATTTTTTACAAATTATTTCCATTTCCAAAACTCTCATCAACAACTCTCTATCCTCCCAGATAAAAGAACTTGAAACCAAAACATCATCGCAAACCCCGCCCAATGTATCATCATTGTCAAAAGCCTCATCAATCTCGTCGCTTAAACCGTTTAAAAGATTTTCTCCGGCTTCCTGGCCTCTTGCTTCCTCGTTTACTTCTTGAATTATCTGCACCTTGAATTTATAATTTTTAAAAATTGTCTTAACGCTCATCCTTTCTTTTTCATTTTCCGTGCCCAAAATAACCGCCACAGGGTACTTGTCAAATCGACCTTTATTGTATTTATAGACCTGTGCTATATCATCAATATTATCCAGCTTGTTATATATTGCATCTAAAATTTGACTTCTCATAAGCTCTTGATTATTTTTTCTAAAACCCCGACAAATATTCTTCTTACTTGGTAATTTGCTTTTAATACTGTTCGATCCACAAACGGATTAGCTTTTGTTCCTTTTCGCATTATGCTTTTCTGCACTGCGTATGGATTCAACCCTTTTTTTATCGCCCAAATGCGAAGCGGCGCTCTTTTGCTTTTAACCGACACATAGTGCGGTCTGGTGCCTTCGTGAACGCTGATAGCGTATTTCTTCCTGGGAACTATAATCACACTTCCTTTTTTTAACCTGATGCCGATGCTTTGCCTTAAATGAGCGGTAACTCCGACCGGCGCTTCTCTTTTTTCTCTTCCGGCGATAACTTTGCCTGATTTCAATAATCCTTTTTGAATTTCCCTATTGGCAATCACCGGATACATTCTGAATGCCTCCCTGATTTCGTTTATATTTTCAATTTTTATTTCAAATGGCATGTTAGTTATTGATTCTATGAATTATCGCTTCTATTCTTCCCAGTCCTCCATGATCATATTTCCTGATAGTCTTAACAATATAACTCTCTCCACCGCATTCCAACTTGTCTGTCTCTTTAATGTCTGAATGGCTTTCGGCATACAGTTTAAGCATTTCGGCCGGGTTGCCATCGCTTATAAGCGTATCCTCGGCTTTGATTGACATAATTGACCCTCTAATTTCACCGACCAATGAATAGCTTTCCTTTTTATTTTCCGATCCGCTTACCAGATGATAAACAGTTAATTTTTTATTAAACGCAAATCT
>DAOVXE010000103.1 GCA_030636285.1 Candidatus Falkowiibacteriota bacterium
AAAAACTCCAACAATAATCGGTTTATCAATTAAGTGGACTACGCAAAAAATCGCGGCTCAAATAATTGAAGCGGTAAATAATGCCTGTACGGAATTTAAACCATTATTTGTAATCGGTAACATAGGATCAACCCATGGTTTTAACGAATTATTAGTTGATAAGCATTTCATGAAGACAGTGGCAGTAGTCGGTGAGGGTGAAGAGGCGCTTGTGTCTATCGCTAAAATGGCCAAACAGAATATTTCCAAAATGATTAATGTTGAAATTTACCAGCATATTAATAATGTGGCAGTAAACATTAATGGGAATATACATTTGGCAGAACTGAAACGCGTTGACTTAGAACACTATCCCGCGCTAACTATCAATAATCCATCTGATATTTATGACAAAGAATGGGATGTTCATGCTATGGAGACAAGCCGAGGATGTCCTTGGGGAAAATGCACTTTTTGTTCAATCAAAAATCAATTCGGCGGCAAAAATTTAAGTAGTGATTGGTATTGGCAAGCATTTTCAATAAATAAAATCTTGAAAGATATTAAAAATTACGCCATGTTGGGTGTTAGAAATTTTGATATCAAAGATTCGGAATTTTTCGGACCAACGCGAAGTGATGATGAATTTAATCAAACTATGGGCAGAGTTGAGGAATTTGCTAAAGGAATATTTGCAATCAACGAAGAATTAAAAAGTATTGATAATATTCCAAATAAAACGATTTCCATTACCCATGTTTCCGCTCGTGTTGATACGATTTTTAATTCCGATCCTGAAGAATCAATCAAAAATCTTAAGCGAAAAAATATTTACGCGCTTTTAAAATCAGCTGGACTTAGAAGAGTGTATTTAGGAATTGAATCTGGCAGTCGCAGCCAATTACGGCGTTACTGCAAAGGTGTTACTGTTAAAGAAAGCGGTGTTGCCATTAAAATATTGCGTGAATTGGGATTGGACATTGAGGTGGGATTTATATTTTTTGATTATTTAGCAAACCTTGACGAGCTTCAAGAAAATATTGAATTCATTGAACAAAATCGGCTTCATGAAACTGACTCCAGAATTTTGGGGAGCTTAAGAATTCAGAAAGGTTGTTCTTATGTGCTTTTAGCAAAGAATAAAGGTTTGCTCAAGGATAGCGATAATGAACAATTAAGTTATGACGCTTCTTTCGTTGACGCTGACGTTGCAAAAATTGAACATATATTTTGCTTGTGGGAAAAGGCTACTTATAAATTGATGAAAATATTGCCTAGTTATTTTCGGACAGAAAATTACAAAATGGATTTTTATTTTGTTAAAGACATTTTAAATTGTTTTACGAAAAGCAGAACAGATCTTTTGTCAGATAAAATAAAAAAACATAAAACAGCTAGGCAAAATTTTTTAACAGACATAAAAGAGTCAATTAATGACGGGGTATTCGGAAAAAAACCACATAAATTACTGTCAGAATTTCTTGAATTTGCTATCAAGAAAAATAAAAAAGAAGTTAAACTATAATCGAAAGCATAGTTAACTGAATAACGGAGGTGCTTATGCGTGGAATAATGATTGCCTTAGAGGGTTTAGATTTTGTTGGAAAAACCACGATAGCTAAGATGATTGGATCAAAAAATGGCTGGGTTTATTACAAAACTCCTCCGAAAATATTTTTTTCACGATGCACGAAATTAACAGCAAAAGGAACGCCCAGCTTTTCTGAAAAGAAGCTTTTACTTTTTATTGAGAGTTTGGAATATGCCTCTGTGGAAATTCATAAATTATTAGGAGATGGAATAAGCGTTGCCGTTGATAGATGGATCTGGACTACTTTATCATATCATTTCGCTTTCAATGACAGGTTAAGAAAAAAATGGATGGAGGGATGGAAATATTTAATATCGGATAAAATGGTAGAGCCAAATAAAAGTTTTTTAATTCATATTTCAAATAAAAATGTAAGGCTTAACCGAATGATTGGCAGAAAAATAACGCCTCATGATAAGAAAGTCATGAACAACAAAAAAAGGAGAGATTTAATTTTTCAATTATACAAAATATTAAATCCAAATTTTATTGATATAGATAATTTAGGAAACCTTGAGTCTACTGTTGATAAAATTTGGACAAATATTTAAAGCTTAGCTTAATTTAATAAATATATTTTTTAAAAAAGGAGAATGCCAAAACATTTGAAGATTTAGAAAAAGCGATTATTGAAGCGCGTTCCGAAGATGATGAAATTTTGATTGAAGAATATATAAGAGGGCGGGAAATAACATGCGGAGTTCTTGGAAATTCAAATAAAACAAAATTGGATGCATTGCCTCCTGTTGAAATTATCGCGGAAAATACCTTTTTTGATTATGACGCGAAATATTTTTCAGAAAAAACACGGGAAATTTGTCCGGCTGAAATTTCCAAAGAGCATGCAAAAAAAATCATGGAATTGTCAAAAAAAATCCATTTTGTCTTAGGGTGTTGCGGCTTAACGCGTTCCGATTTTATTTTAAAAGATGATGAATTTTATTTTTTGGAAATAAACACATTGCCGGGGCTTACCGAGCAAAGCTTGTGTCCGAAAGAAGCCAAAGCCGCCGGCATGAAGTTTTCAGAATTTTTAGACAAGCAAATAAAATTATCTATTGATTCTGATCCAAATTTATTTAATGTTAGCAACAAATAGAAATCGGACTGTTTTGAATTAAAATCGGACTATTTGCAGATTTTCCAGTTTCTCTATTTGCTCACCTAAAAAGATATTGTCCTGCCAGAATCTAATTTTTACAGTACCTGTTTTTTCGTCAGGAACCATCTTTAAGTCAACAGCATATTTTGGTTTTCCGTTTGGCACTCGCAACGCTACTCCATTTAAGGATATTTTTCGATAGCTATCAACCACCCTGTTCGCTCTAATGCAAAATATGTCATCAACAGTTTTTTCTGAATGATCTATTTTAAATGTTTTGAATAATGATTTATTGTTTTTGATAGCATTTTCAAATCTGATAATCGGAATTTCTTTCGTAGTTGAATGAACCCATTTGGTATTGTATTTTTCAACCAGCTCTTTTAAAATAATATTTAATTCCTCAATTGTTTTGATTTTTTCACGAGCAGCAATTCTCACAATTCTATCTTGTAGCCATCGATAAGGACGCTCAATTTTTCCCTTAGCCTGCGGAGACAAGGCATATGTTAAGCCAACTTGGCATTCTTCCAGTACTTGTTTCCATTGCGGTGAAATGTCGTCAGTAAATACCGAATAATCATTCCATGGTCGATTTTTGTCTCGGTCTTTTACAAATCGAAATATTGAATGTTGATCAGAATAATATTTCAATGGGCAGCCATAAGTCAAAAATACTGATTTTAAATTTAAAATATGCGCCCAAAGGTTTTCTTTTCTGACAAGCTCCGCACATAATAACATCCTTGAGTAATCATCAATTGTCGTGATTAAATATAATTTCTCATCCATATATGGCGACCATTGATGATGTGAGCTATCGTGTTGCAGTAATTCACCAATTAAATTTGTCAGTACTTCACGATCATGAATTTTTTTAGCTGGCTTACTGATGTAGAATCCATTTTCTTTAGCTCGGTTAATGATTGTAGACAAGGCTACTTTTATTTTTTGATTTTCTTCCAAGTTTTCACGGACAGCTGAATAATTGTAAAATTTAATTGGATTATTTTTGTTTTCAATCAATTTTTTTTCAATTTTTAATTCTTGCAATATTTCCATTTCGTTATCATTTGATATTCGACGATTGCCTTTATTGCCCTTGTGTTTAATGTTAAAATTTTTAGAACTGTTCTTGTACTGCGAGGCAAGATTAAAAAATTGCGATCTTTTTAAACCAATAGCCTCCATGGCCTTATCGGCCTTAATTTCTTTGGCCAAATAATTTTCCAAAATTGCAATTGCTTGCTCTTCAGATAATCTTTTGTGAATTTGTTGATTACTCATAGTTTTAGATTAATTTAATAATTAATCTACCAGTATGAGGCATCAACAGGAAAAAGCCAAATTGTCAGAAAAAGTCCGATTTCTATTTGAAGATAGTCCGATTTCT
>DAOVXE010000026.1 GCA_030636285.1 Candidatus Falkowiibacteriota bacterium
CTAGATATAGGGTGTGGTGTCGCTGGAATCGATTTATTAATAAGTGATTATTATAAAAATAATATTGATATTTTTTTAATTGACAGAACATCAATTGATAAAAAGGTTTATTACCATTTTGAGGAAAAAGGATCTTTTTATAATTCGTTGTCTGTAGCAAAAAATTTATTAATTGAGAACGGCGTTGACAGAGAAAAAATATACACTCAAGAGGCTACTGATGATAATAAGATAATTTTTAAAAATAATTTTGACATAATTATTTCTTTGATATCTTGGGGGTTTCATTACCCCGTTTCCACTTATTTGGATGAGTGTTGTAAAAAATTAAATGAAAATGGAGTATTAATTATTGATGTAAGAAAAAATGTAGGAGGTGAAAAAGAGCTTGGAGCAAGGTTTAGTAATATTAAAGTTATATTCGAAGGTAAAAAATACAGAAGATTATTAGCATATGACTAAATAAAGAATTTTTATTTCAGTAAGTAAGCTAAAAATAAAAAAATAAATTTGGCCGTTAAAATAATATGTTTTCAATAATAATCCCAATATACAACGAGGAAAAAAATATCCAGGCATTGTTAAAAAAAAAATTAATAATGTGCTTGGCGGTTTGGGCGTGGAATATGAAATAATCGCAGTTAATGACGGTTCAATTGATGATAGCGGCAAAGAGTTGGACAAGGCGGCGAGTGAAAATAAAAATATTAGGATTATAAATTTTACGAAAAATTTTGGGCAGACCGCGGCTATTGCCGCCGGTATTGAGGCTACCAGGAATGAAAATGACCGGACTCAGTATTGCGATTTATGAAATAATTAATTAGACAATATAAAAACAGTCCTGAAATTAACTAAGGACTGTTTTTATTATATAATAAATTATTTTTTTAAAATTAAATTTTTTATTTCAGACAAAGAAAAGACGGCAAACATTATAATTATCGGAATAATCGGCAGGGTGAAGCGGGGGTGGGTATGCATGGCAGTGTGAAAAGCCCAAAAATATAATAATATTATCCAAAGATTAAGTATGTTTTTATTCTTTTTAAGAAAAAAGAGCGAGAGAAAGCCCAGGCCGATGATCAGAAAATAAAATACGCGGTATATGAATATTAAATATTTAGTTGCTGAATATTTTTCTATTACTGCCTCAGCGTGGTAGCCCTCTATGCCGGATTTCCAAAAACGGTAACTGTTTTTTAGTTTAACTAATACAATTTTTTGGAGGGTTATTTCCGTGTCTTCCTCATAGCCTTTGGTTTCAAAAACCTGACGTTCATAAAGATATGATTTGTTTACCTTATTAAGAATCGCATAAATATTGGAGCCAACCGGCACAAATCGATCAATTTTGTACGAGCTAAAAGCGATCCAGGGGGAAAGTAAAAATATAAAAAACAGAAAAGCTATAATATATTTTTTAAATATATTTTTATCAAAATAAAAATCTTTATATTTCCACTTAATTAATGACGAAAGTATTATTATCCAGGGCAGCAGCAACAGGGGAATGGGCCTTATTAGGACGGCAATTGTTAAGATTATTGCCATTATAACAGCGTTTTTAACATTGGGTGATTCTTTAAAAATTAAGTAGCGGATAATAAATAAGAGTAGTAGAACAATAAACAAGACTTCAGTCATTATGAGTACCGAGTAAAGGATCAAGTAAGGCCACAATGTTATTAATAATCCGGCCAGATAAGAAAATAAATAATTCAAATGTAAAAAACGCCTGGCAATGTAGAAAACAAGAGAGGCGATCAAACCGAGCAATATAGATTGAATGAAAAATACCGCAAATATATTATATCCAAATATTTTATAAATAATTGCCAGAAAAAAAGGATAGCCCGGGTAGGTGATATGGCCATATACCGCGATATACTCATGATTATTAACCAGGCCTTGAGCGATTTGGTTATAACGAGTCCCGTCACGCATCATAAGATCCGGTCTTAAATCAAGAACAATAATTCCGATTAAAATTGATAAAATGAAAAAACTTGAATAAATCCAAATTTTATTATTGATATTTTTTTTCATTATTTTTTAGTTAAACTAACCACAAAGCGATAACCCAAAATTGCCGGAGCCCGGGTAATTTTTTTAATTTTAAAATAGTCTTTGGTTATTTTATTGATAAATTTTTTATCAGCCTCATGCAAGTGCCAGTCATAGTCCTCTTGCTTGCGGGCCGCGTGAAGAAATTTATCCAGCCGGGTTAATTTAATTATCCTCATAATACATTTGATTCGTTTTTCATCCGGTACGCTGATAACGGCAATTCCATCATCTTTAAGCAACCGATGTATTTCTTTGATTACTTTTTCTGGCTCGGGTACATGCTCCAGAACTTCAGAGCAGGCGATTTTGTCAAATGATTTATCTTCAAAGTCGGTTTTATAGGCATTGCCAAAGCCAACAGAAGTATTGGGGTGGTCTTTTAGTAATTCTTTGGCTCTCTCAAGGGCAACTCTGGAGATATCAACGCCTTTAGCCTGTATATTTTTTGGCAGTAAGTAAAGGAAGAACCCCTCGCCGCAGCCAAGATCAAGGATCTTGTCATCTGTTTTTAAATCAGACAATATTATTATTTTTTTAAGGCGCATGATCTCCAGGTTTTTTAAAATTGGGTTTTTGCTTTCAAAAAGAATGCCGTCTTTATGATATTTACTGACCATTTCATCATTCCATTTGGCCATTTCCTCAATGTTTGAATTTTTATTAATTTCCATAAATTTTACTTCCATAGCAGCTGGCTTACGCCGGCGCTGATTAAATGTTTAATATCATTATAATTCCTAACTGCTCCAAAAATATTTATTACGGCTTTGGGGCGGAGATAAAATGAGCGATAAGCGCGTTTAATGCCTTGCATTATTTCTTCTCCGCTAAGCTCAGGGTAATCAACCGGTGAATTGCCGCCCTGGTCAGTAGCCTCCCATTGCTCATTAGTAAGCCAGTTATTTTCCTTTACCTGCTTATAGAATTTAGTTCCGGGAAAGGGTGAAGCGACATGAAAGATGGCAAAAGTGATTGGGTTGCTCTTGGCGAAATTAATGGTTTTTTCAATTGTTTCTTTGGTTTCACCCAGCAGGCCGATAATAAAATATCCATACACTTTGATGCCGATATCATGGGTTATTTGAGCGATTTTTTTGCCTTGTTCAACTGTTGCTTTTTTTTCGCATTTATCCAGTATTGCCTGCGAACCGGATTCAAAGCCATAAGCGATCATCCAGCAGCCGGCTTTTTTCATCAGCTTTAAGGTTTCTTTATCCACTGTATCCACCCGGCTGTTGCAGGCCCAGGTTAGATTTAATTTTTCATCAACCATCATTTCACAGAGCTCTTTGACTATGTTCATGTTGACTGTAAAAGTATCAGAATGGAAAATAAAATTATTTACTCCCAGTTTTTTAAGCATTCTTAATTCTTTCATTATACTTTGGGCCGAGCGAAGGCGGACTTTTTTTTCCCACATGATCGGCTGGCGGCAAAATGCGCAAGGATAAGGACAGCCTCGGCCCGAAACCACAAAGGTAAATTTGGATGCCATAAACGGGAAAACATATTTTTCAATTGGCAGCAGATCGTGCCTGGGCAAGGGCAGTTCGTCCAGATTCTCAATGTATGGCCGGTTTTCATTTTTAATGATTCTATCTCCCTGTTTCCACGCCAAGCCTTTAATATCGCTTAGATCGGTTTGTTTATTCTCCAGCGCGTTTATCAGCTCTTTAAAGGTATAGTCGCACTCCCGGGTCATAATAAAATCAAGATCAGGGTTTTCTTTTAAAGTATCTTCGGTCAGTTCAGTAACATGCGGGCCCATGGTAATGGTCGCTGCTCCCAGTTTTTTAGCTTCTTTGAAAACGCGCAAATCATTTGAGGCGGTTGAGGTGATAACATGTGACGCAACATAGCGGGGTTTTTTATTATTAAGAATACTTAAAAATTCCGGCCAGGAATAATTTTCCGCAATGCAGTCAATTATTTCTACTGATAGATTATCAGGCAACATGGCTGCCAGATAAGCCATGTTGGTTTGCGGCCAGATAATTTGCTCTTTGCTGGTGCGTCCGGAACGGTTTAAGTCGCGGATAATAATTGATTTGTTTGGCGATGGCGGGTTGATTAATAGTACGTCAGTCATGAAATATAATGTTATTTATTTATTATGTATAACTATTTCAGCCAAAAGGCCGAAAAATAATGTTTGCAAGGCCGTGGCCGAGAGAACAATAATGGTTGTGTCAAAAAATTTAGTTGAAAATCCAAAAAGATAAGCAGTGCCTAGAATTAGCGGAACTATTAAAATTAAAACGCTTAGCGGAGCAAACACTTTGATCGGCTTAAAAAACAGCGAAAGCTTAAAGATAAGTTTAAGGAAATTGAAAAAATCCAAAGCTCTAATGCTGGACTTCCCGGTCCGTTCGTAGTAGTCTATCGGGATAAACTTAGTATCATAGCCATGGCTTAAGCAGACCATGGTAAGAGTTGAAGTAAAAGAAAAGCGCGTTGGGAAAAGCCCCCAATAGGCGCGTACAATATCTTTTTTAAATATTCTTAAGCCGGAATTCAGGTCCGGGACCTTTCTTCCGGCAATGTAGCCGGCAAAGCGATTTAAGAATTTTTTCGCGTGTCGGCGCTCAAGCGGTATGGCGTTGCCTTTTTTTTCTCTGGAGCCAATAACCATGTCATAGTTATCAGTATGTTTAATCAGTTCCGGTATTGCCGCTATTGGATAGGTTCCGTCCGCGTCAATTATCATGATCCAGTCATATTGGCTGTGCCTGATGCCGGTTTTCAGGCTGGCGCCATAGCCTTTGTTGCGGCTATGTCCCAGCACGTTTATTCCTTGGATTTGTTTAATTATTTGCAAACTATTATCAGTTGATCCGTCATTAATTAAAATAATTTCATATTCAATATCAGGGATCTTACTTACTGTATTTTTAATATCATTAATTACTTTAGTAACGGCTTTTTCTTCATTGTAGACCGGAATGATGATTGAAAGTTGGATTGGTTTCATATTATTTATTACACAGCGGGCCTTTTTTTATAGCAAAATATAAAAAAGGCAAACCAAGAATTGAAAGCAGTATTACACTGACCAGAGAATAGGCAAAGCCGGTAAATAAAATTGTCGTATCCGGCGCTAAACCGGAATAAATAAACAGCATTGCGGTTTCCCGCGATCCTATGCCGGAAAGAGTGATCGGCACCAGGGCCAGAAAAACCACTATTGGCTGATAGGCTAAAATTAAAAAAATCGGCACCTTATAACCGAATAGTAGAAATACTATTTTTATATAAATAATTATACCAAACCAGAGCAAAATAGTAAAAAGAAATAAAGCAATTAAATTTTTTCGTTTATTTTTAGTGTTTTTAAAAACAAAGAGGAAGTTATTTATTTTATCTTTTATTTTACTTTCTTTTTTTAATTTAATTTTTTGGCTCACTATAATAATACTAATAATTGCGATTATTACCAGGGCTCCAATGCCAATTGAGTATATTTTTTGAGTGATAATGCCTCCGATAATAGCCAATAGGGCCAATACTAAAAAGTCAATCATTCGCTCCAGAGCAATCGCGCCGGAATTTTTTGTGATTGGTATTTTATCTTTTAAGAAATAAGCCCGTACCAGATCGCCGGAATTTAGCGGGGTAAGCTTGGAAACAGGGAAACTGGCAAAGGCTAAAACAAAGGCTTTGATAATTGTAATATTATAGTCAATTATCTTAAGGCTTTGCTGCCAGCGAAGAGCAAAGACCAGAGCGGTAAAGAAGATAAGAATAATTGAGGCTGTTATTAATAGCAGCCAATTAATCTCTGCTTGAACCGACAATAAATATTTTATATCTATTTTATTAATCAAATAAGACAGTAGCAGCGCTGTTATTCCCAGCGGAAAAATGAATTTGATGATTTTTTGGTTGCTATATTTAGCTAAATTCATTATAGTTAATTTAATAACTTATGTTACGCGTTTATCACGTAAATAAAGTTATAATAAATGTAATTAAAACAAAAACGAGGATAAGAACAAGTTTTATCTTAGCATTTTTGTTTTAATTACATTTATTATAACTTTTTCTAAGGTAAAAATGTTTGGTGCGTAAGGTGGATTAGTAAACAATTTGAGTTTATTTAATTATACTATAGAAATGAAAGATAAAGAAATATTAAACCAAGTATTAAACGTGATAAAACAAGCTGGTAAAATGGTTATGTCTTTTTATAACAAAGATTATCAAATAAAAGATAAAGGTAATGACAGTCCGGTGACAGAAGCAGATCTAGCCTCGGAAAAGATTATTCTTAAGGGTTTAAGCAAGTATGATTATGGCGTATTGTCTGAAGAAACTGAAGATGATAAAACGCGGCTAAAAAAAGAGCGGGTTTGGATTATTGATCCTTTGGATGGCACTAAGGATTTTATAAATAAAACTGGGGATTTTACGATAATGATCGCCCTGGCGGAAAAAGGCAGGCCAATATTGGGAGTAATATACGTCCCGGTATTGGGTGAGTTGTATTATGCGATAAAAAATCGAGGAGCATTTTTAATTAAAGAAAAAAATAAAAGTAGAATCTCAGTATCCAAAAAAGAAAATTTAGCTAATATAAAAATACTATCAAGTCGTTTTCACCGATCTGAGATAGAAAAGACATTTATTGATAAATATAAAATTAATAATTTAATTACTCGCGGCAGCTCTCTTAAAGTAATGGAAATTGCCAGCGGTAAAGCAGAATTAAATTTTAATCCGAGCAATAAAATGAAAGAATATGACATTTGCGCGGCTGACATAATTCTCCATGAAGCCGGCGGCAGGCTTACTGACCTTAAGGGAAAAAGATATGAATATAATCAGGAGGATCCACACATTAATGGTTATGTTGCCAGTAATAGCATTATACATGATCAGCTTGTGGATTATTTGAATAAGTAACTCATGTTACGCACTCATCACATAAATAAAGTTATAATTAATATAATTTAAACAAAAACGAGGATAAGAACAAGTTTTATCTTAGCATTTTTGTTTAAATTATATTAATTATAACTTTTTCTAAGGTAAAAATATTTAGTGCGTAAGGTGAGTAAGTAATATTTTAAATTATAAATTTGTTTTATTTGTAGCTGATTTGTTGGTTTGTAATCTGTTATTTGTAATCTAATGAAAAATATAAATGTAAAATCAAATATTATTCAGGATGCGATTAATATCAGTAATAATACCTACGCGCCATTAACAGGCTTTCTTAAACAAGCTGATTTTAATTCTGTTTTAGACAATATGCGTCTTGCAAATGGTAAAATCTGGAGCATACCGATAACGGTTGATGTTAGCGCGGAAGAATATGAGAGGATAAAAAATGACAAAGAAATATTATTAGTTAATAATGGCGCGATCGTTCGGGTTTACAATATTGAGTTTTATCCCCATTCCAAGGCAGAGCATCTTAGGAAAGTTTACGGCACCTTAAATCCCGGCCATCCAATGGTTGATGAAATTATGGGATCAGGGGATTATTTATTGGGCGGGGATATAGAGATAGTGGAAATTCCTGATGATCATTACAATAAGTATCATTTGAATCCGGCTGAAATTAAAAGAGAGTTTGCCGGCAGGGGTTGGGAAAAAATTGTTGCTTTCCAGACAAGGAATGTGCCGCACCGGGGGCATGAATTTTTACTTAACAAAGCCTTGGAAAACATAGATGGTCTTTTGGTTCATCCGGTAGTAGGGGATAAAAAGATCGCTGACTTTAAGGACGAGTATATTATTGCCAGCTACAAGCTGCTACTGGATAATAATTTTAAAGATAAGGCAGTCTTGGCCGCCTTGCCGATCAAGATGCGCTACGGAGGCCCGCGCGAGGCGCTTATGCACGCTTTGATCCGTCGGAATTTTGGCTGTACGCATTTTATTGTCGGTAGGGACCATGCCGGGGTTGGTAATTTCTACGCCCCGGAGGCGGCGCAAGAAATATTTAATGATTTTAGTGAAACTGAATTAGGGATAAAAATTTTGTTTTTTAATGAAGTGGTTTATAATAAGAAAAACAAAAGCCATGGATTTATTGACGAATATGATGAAAATGATACAATTAGATTTAGCGGTACCAAATTGCGGGATTATATTAAA
>DAOVXE010000004.1 GCA_030636285.1 Candidatus Falkowiibacteriota bacterium
CTTAATGTTTATTCAGCGCCAAGAGGAAGTTTACTTTTTGAAAAAGGTTTGCGCTGTTGGTATTTTGAAACTAAATTGTACTTGTCTTTTTTTTCTTGATTTTTATTTTACGGTCGTTTTTATTTAGTATAAGAAAAAAGCGTAGTGTTTGTGTAGTCTGGTGTTTGTGTAGCGACAGCGAAACAAACGCCTAGCGGAACAAATACGGAGCTCTTTTTTTTAGAGGTTGATTAATTGATTATTTTTAAGTCCATTTCATAAAAGAAAATTACTGTCCAAAAAAATAGTGGAGTGTTTGCGCAGACGGTTGTTTGTGTAGCAAAGCGAAACAAACAACCAAGCGGAGCAAACACGGAGCTATTTTAAATGTTGTATCCGGCTTTCTTTTTTTTATTGAGGACGTTAAACCGGCGCCAGTGTTGATGTGAATAAAATAAAAATGTTCGCGCCGGTATTATTATTTTAATTGGCGCTTGCGCCATAATACTCGTAGGAATATCCCTAGACAATTTTATGAATAATGGTATATTTGAGGTTATAGCTTTTTGTTTAAAACAAATTCAGGAAAAAAATTGCTGGGATGCTTTTGATGATTTGGTTTTAGATTATCCGTCACATCCGGGCCAAAAAAAGTGGTTAACAAAATCTATTTACCGTGAAAATTTGTTACATCCTGGTAATGGCTGGGGTAAGACTGACGTTATAGCAAAAAAACATTTGCGTTATATTTTACAGCATTTTTTAGACGGCGAGAAATATAAAACGCTCAATGTTGCTATTACACAGGAATTATCCGAGTTGGTTTTAGAGCGTATCGCTGGTTTAATAAAAAATAGTCCATTACTTGGTAATTGGTTTTGTAATTTAGATAAGGCTATAGTCCGGCACCCATATACACAAATCCGTTATGGCAATGGCGCCGTGTCTGAATTTAAAACCACTAAGCGCAAAGGTGAGAGTATAGAGGGCAAGGAATACGGCTATATTTCAGCCGATGAGATAGCGTTAGAAAAACATCTTGAATTTATCCGTGAAAAAATTTTATTGCCTCGGACTAGAAAGTGGAAAGATAGCCAGCTTGATTTTTACGCCACGCCTAAAGGTTTTAATTCTTATTATCGTGTTAAAAATGATATAGCCCGCAAGGGCGGTTATGTCCGTGGCGGTGATAGCAGAGAGAACCCACATATTGACCATAAGTTGTTTGAATATTTAATGTCCACTTGGGGCAAAAATAAAGCTGACCAAATCATCCGTGGTAAATTCATTGATACTGCCGAAATGATGTTCGCGTCAAGGGTTGATAAATTGTTTAACAATAATCTTGATTTAACTGATGTTGTTGAAACTAACAAAAGTTATATTGAGGGCTGGGACTTGGCGCGCGGTCGCCGTGGTAGTATATCTGACCAGACTGTAGGTTTTAGAATACTCAAAGGCAAAGTCCCCTATACTATTGTCAAGCGCTGGGCTTTTCAGTTGCCCTGGACTGAACAGGGCCGTGAGAATATCAATGCTCAAAATGGTAATGAGGTTGAGAAATCATCTATTGAGCGTGAGATTAGAAACGCTCATAATGAGAGCGGATCCAGTGCTTATATTGATAGCACTGGTATTGGTGATACTCTCTGGGAAATGTGTATGGATTTTGCCCAGCCTGTTGATTTTAGGGGTGGCAATAAAGATGTTATCCTTGACCATTTGCAGGCGGTCATTGATAGTGGTTTAATACAGTCGCCTTATATTCCCGAACTAGCAGACCAAATGACAACCTATGAGAGAGCAGACACCGGCCTGGATACTGATGATTTAATGGCGCTGGCTGTTGCGTGTTCAAAAATAGCTGTTGTTAAGCGTGATTACGGCACTATAGACGGATAATCTGATTTATGGTATTATGTGTATAACTTTATGACATTAAATAATCTATCAGTTAAAGACCGTAAACGTGTCGCTCGTAAATTTATAAAGCGGACTAGAAAAGATGTTAGTTATTTACTTAAACCCCGGCCGCGATTAATGCCTTTTAAAATTTGGGTTTTAATATTATCTAAATTTTTATTCCTTGATAATAAAACTTTAAAAGATATATGTTTAATTTCTTCTTCAACCAAAAAGCAAAACAAGAGGCTCAAAACAGTTTAAATAATGTTGGCAAAGATTATAAAGATTTGCTTAAAAATTTTATTGCCTTTGCTAAAGACACCACGGAAAAGCGCGCAAGGGATTTTGATGTTTTAATGAAATTTACTCTTGAATCTGACCAGTGGGATAATACTGATCTAAAAAAAATGGATAGCGAGAATGATGTCGCTTTGGTTTTTAATTCTTCGCAGGAATATGTGGAGCGATATATGGCGCGTTTATTTCCTCGTAATCCACATACTGGGATTATGGAAGTCGGCGTTAAAGCTAGAGAGTCTGAGTCTGATTTATCTAAAAAATTTGAAGGCGAAATTTTGGACATTTATTATAATTACGATTTAGCGAATATTTTACTTGAGCAGGGCATTAATTTCCTTTGCGGTGGTGCGGCCGGTTTTTATTATCCTCAAAATCCTATTACTAAACGCGCGGAATTAATATCGCTTGACCCTAGGAGATGTTATCTCGGCTGGAGTGGTGGTCGGCTCGTTCAATTTGCTTTTAAGGATTATCAAGGTGGCGGTAAAGAAAAAACTACATATTACGATTTAAGAAATATTATTGTCCATGACGGTTTAACAGATAATTATGAACGCATTGAAAATAAATTTGGTATAATTCCTTTTTTCTGGATTCCTAATTTTCCAAAACCGCACACCCATGAGGGAATATCTAAAGTACGTGTTTTGTCCGGCCTTGATAAGGAATATAACGAGCGGTCATCTGATTTTTCAAAACGGATTAAAGAAAACACCGATCCTCATATTTTAATAAAAACCGCTTTAAGTAATGTTGCAAAAGTTATACGTGGTAGAAATAAACAAACACGGCTCGGCCCTGAAGACGACATGAAATATCTTGAATTGAAAGACGGAAAGGAAATTTTGGATTGGCTTGATAAATTGGAAGCCCGGATTAATAAAAAAACCGGCATTGTCCATTCATCTGGCGAAACTAAAACCGGTATGTCCGGCAAATCTCTTGGTTATCAATATTCTGATATGATGGATTTAATCGGATTTATGCGTTTATCTTGGGACAAAGGTTTTCGCCAAATGAATAATGCAATATTGAATTATAAATTTAAAACCGGTGTATATCATACCGATCCAGTTTATCAACCTTTCTTAATGCAGGATAATTCTGACCGGATTCAAGACTATGCCACTATGATAGATAAAAATTTAATTAGCCATAAGGACGCAATTGACGAATTGCGCGGCGTGGAAAATGCTGAGGAAAAATTAGACGAAATTTTGGAAGAAATGAAAAAATTTAAACCGGAAAAAATTGAAAGTCCTAAAAATAATTTTAATAATTAAAAATATTCAAAATGGATAAAAAATTATTAGCGTTGTTCAGAAAGCTTTTAGCCCTGGACGACAAAGCCCTGCCAGATTCAATCAGTCCTGAAGATTTCAGTAAACTGATTGAAGAATCTGACGGCAAGCTGTTTATTAAACCTGAAGATTTTAAAAATCTTCAAAAGACTCTAAGTCTAAAGGACGTTGACTTAAACAAAGCCCAAGAGTTGCTTAAAAAAGCTACTGAAAAGAATGACGGCAAAAAATCCGAGGCTGACAAGGCCATGGACAAAATGTCAAAAACTATTTCAGACCTCTCGGAAACTATTAAGTCAATGAAATCCACCCAAGAGTCAGAACGGCTTGCCAAAGAGTACCCGGACATTTTGCCCGAGTTGCTCGCAGGCAAAAACCCGGACGAAATCACTAAAATTGTTGACAAACAGCGTGAAGTTACTAAAAAACTTTATGGCGACAGTCAACGCTTCGCGCCTCCTGATTTTTCAAGTGAGGCCGACGTGGACAAGGCTATTGAGGACGTCAAATCTGACGACGGCATAAGCCCCGAACAAGCTGGGGTTAAGGTGCTGAAATTGGGAAGACAAAAAGCGGGTCTTTCTAATGAAAATGAAAATGCGTAAATTATTTAATTTTTTCTGTTTGGTCGTGGTTGCTATCGCGGCTAAGCTCTTTGACATAGAGTTTATGGCGGCTGGTCTGCCGTTTCTAATGGGCGATATAACTACCGGAGATCGTCGCGAACGCGAGGATTTAAGCGGTGTTATAGACATCTTAAAGTTAAAAGACGATGATATGAAATATTTGTCTTTCGTCAATTTTCTTCCGTCCATAATTAAAAATTTTGGCAGAAAAGTAACCGCCCAAAAGCACGAGTGGCTTGACGATGCCGCGCGTGCTGAATCTATCAGCGTGCAGGCTTCCGGCGACGCTGCTGACTGGGATACTACTGACGACATCACGGCTCTGCCGGTTGTTACTGCTGAAATTACCAAGTTGCGTGTTGGTGATGTTTTGCTTTTAGACCAGGACGAAGTCGTAGTTGTTTCAACTATTGATGTGTCTGGTCAGACTATTGGTTTGTATGCCCGTGGTCACGGTTCTACAACCGCCGCGGTTTTGGCTCACGATTCTGCGCACACTTGTTATATCATCGGTAATGCGCAGGCTGAAAATGCCGACCCTTTGAGTGCTAATTTTACCTCTCAAACCGAGGCATATAATTATTGCCAAATTTTTGAGGATGTTGCCCAAATCACTGGTACCTTAAGGCGTTCTAAAATGGCTAACGGCGATGAATTGGATTTCCAAATAGTCAAGAAAATCAAAGAACTTTTACGGACTTTGAATTATGCCCTTGTTGAGGGTATAAAAAACCTTGACGCTACCAATAAAGTCGCTACAATGGGCGGACTTCGTGAATTTATTACGAGTACATCCAATGTCGGCGGTGCGTTGACTATTGCTAAATTGTACACTGCTGTTACCGCTCACGTTAATGCCGGACTTTATCCGTCTGCCATTCACGGTTCGCCTGAAGTGATCGGCGACATTGAGCAATTATACCAAGGTGCTGTTCGTACTAAAGTTGAGGATCAGAAAGGTGGCACAAAAATAAGTGTTGTTGTCATTCTGGGTTATGAAATTGAGTTGCACGTTGATAAGCACGTACGCTCTACCGAGGGATTAATTTTAGACTATAACCGTGTAGGTTATGGGCCCCTTGAAGGAGGCAGTAAGGGCGATAGTGGCGAATTTTCTGTTTATCCTATTTGGGATAAAGTAAATGGAAAACAAATCGCTGAGCAAATTGTAGGTGAATATACTTTGCGCGCCTCTAATGGTGGCGGTACTCGTATGTACGGTATATCTTAACTTGATTATTGTTTAATATATCAAGCACTAGGGAATTTGTTTTTAGGGTCATTGGCGCTTGCAGTTAATTCAAGCGCCAGCCCCTTTAAAATAAGTTTAAAAAAATGAAAGAAGATAATATGATTTTTTTGTCACTTCCTGATTTCAGGGAAAATTTAGTCCTTGATATTATCCCCGGTATTCCAACCGGTACGGCTGTTGAGGATTTATCTGGTAAGGGGCATACTATAACAAAAACAGATTCGCCCTCGCGTGTTGCTGGCGGTTTGTTTCCGGTTTTAGATTTTTCCGCGGCTGGTTCGCTCGTCATTAATCATGCTAATGATATTGATATTGACTTCGGCAGTATGTCTTATTGTTTTTGGTCAAAGGTGTCTGAATTTGCGCCTTTCACTGGTCATTTATTAAATAAGGCCGCAAGGCCATATATGGGGCAAAATGTCGTTGGTGGAAAAAATCAGATGTTTATGTATATGTTTGATAATGAGGAAGCGGACGAATTTGAACTTTATCAAAATTCAGAACATACGCAAGTTATTAATCAATGGTATTTTAACGCTATTGTTATAAAATACGATGATGTTGCTGTTAAATTATATCAGGACGGTGAATTAATATTGTCTAAAGATAGAGGTGCTGCGAATTTATTTTATAGTAATAACAATAATATTATAGTCGGTAAATATGGCGCTACTCAATATCAAGGACAGGTCGCTATGGTTAGAATGTATAATGAAGCATTGACCGCCCAGCAAGTAAAACAAATTTTTCAGCATACGAGGCGTTATGTTATGGGCTTATCCCCTAAACTTTAATTATTAAAAAATAATAAAATGGGAAACACTACACCTCTAAGCGAGGAACAAATTCAAGAAAATTTACGGCGTGATGAAGCCGAGGCCGAGGCCAAGCGGATCAAGGACGCCGAAACTGAAAGACTGGAAAAAATCAAAAAGGGTATACCCCCTATTGATTTTGTCCGGAGAATAAAAAAGCCGGGCGTTTATTCAGCGCAAATTTTTGGCCGGCGGATTATTATAAAAGACCGCCAGCATTTCATCGCCAAAACAAAAGCCGAGGTTAAATTTTTTAACGAAGACCCGGAAATGGAAGTTTTTAATCCGGGTATGCCAAATAAAAAGAAAAAAGAGGAAAATAAAAAATAGTTTATTTTTACATTCCGGCCTATCTTCGCCTGGCCGGAATAATAAATAAATTATAATCTAAAAAATCTATGAAAAATTTAAACGAGATAACAGCTACTGTACGCGAATATTTAGACGACTCGGCGGCGGTTGTTACCCAGCCGATCCTTGATTCTGTTAATTTTTTATCAAATTTATTTAAACTTGATTTAATTGACACCTCACAAAGTACGGCGGTGGACGGTACTACTTTAAATATTCCTACAAACGGCCTGGAAATTAAAACAGTATTCCTTGCCGGTGAGGAAATTTTGCCTTTAGAAAATCAGGACGATTTGGAAACTGTAAGAATAAACGGCGTTCAGCGTTGGTATGTTCATAATGATAAAATACAGTTTACTGTAGCTTTTACGGCTATTGAGGCGGCTAAAATTTGGTATAAAAAGGGATTTAAGGAGCCTGAGGCCGCCGTGGACACTGATGTTCCTATGAAATTAATTGAATTAGTTTATCTTGGTGCGCAATATCGTTATTATAATAAATTGATTGCAAAAATTGCTGTCAACAAAGAGGATATGCCTGATATAAGCGCGCGCGCATTGCGGCTCGTTAGGGATGATATAAAAAAATCCTATTTTGAGCAAATAACGATTATTCAAACCAACGATGAATAAAAATAAATTATATTTTGTTATTTTAATTCTCTTTGTTACATTATCATTCAACATTATGCCACAGTCAAAATATAGTAAAATTAAATTTAGCGATTTGACCGGTAAGCGTGGGCAGATTTATTATGACGGAAACAATAGGAAGAATTTTTTAGATTCTGAAAAAATCAGTATTGATTTTGAAACAAACAGAATTAAATTAGCTGACGGTTTTTCTTCCCAGTCTTATGCTAGTCAATCAAAATATAATGCTCTTTCGCCTCTTGCTACTCATTCTTATTCAAATAGGACAACTCGTAATTTTCTATTAACAAAAGTCGCTGACGCGGCTGTCAAATTGTATTATCGTTCTGGTTTTGGCGCTTATTCTTTGCGTTTCACTTTCCCTTTTGGTGACGGTGATGACGAATCAATCGGCTTGATTTCTTTTCGTAGAAAAATAATCGCTTTTACTGCTTTATCCGGTGTTTTAAAAGTTTCGTATAGTACAAATAACGGCTCTAGTTTCACACACGCTAATTGGGATTATGCTGGCCTTAAAGATTACGCTGTTGGCGATGACGGTTATTTGTATGTTGTTGATGTCCAGGGCAAGGTTATAAGGACGGACGACGGTATTGTTTGGGAATTATATTATGACGGTTCTACCAGTGAAGAAAAATTTACTTCTATTGAAAATTTGGACGGTTTTTTATACGGTGTTGTCACTTCTCGGGAATATTCAAATAGTTATTTTTGCAGGATAGAGCGTGATGATTTGGTCTATTTGCATAATTTTGATAATGACAATAACCCCGTTACTATTAAAAAATTCAGCAATAGACTTATTCTTTCCAATATTTCTGATAAGAAAATTGAGATTTACGAATATGACAAAGGCGACGTAAAATATTTAACTAGCGTTGATTATAAAAATTATATTAGTGTCACTTTGCAATATGCTGATAAAGATTTTTTATATTTTTCTGCGGCTGACGATACTAGCTTTGATGTTAATATACCTACTGAACGGTATTTGTTCGCGTTTGGCAAAAAAAATGGCATTTATTATTTAAAAGATTTCGGCGACCATTATTATATTAATCAGATTATCGGTTGTCAGGGTCGCATTATAGCCGCTATAACGAATTTTACCGAGGATCCGGCTGTTATGACCTTGTATGCTTATGATAACGGCGCTGTGCCTGCTAAAACCGCGACAAGCGGTAGTATTGAATTACCGACCATTGCTAAAAAACATAAGCCTTGTTATTTAATCGCTAGACACAAAAAACTTGGCGCTAATGCTACATTGACGGTAAAAATAAAAAAGGACGGCGAGGCCACTTTCGCGACTACTGTTATTAATAATACTACTGATAACTCTTTAGAAACTATTGCCGATTTAAAAAGTCATGACACTGTTTATACTATTCAAATTGAAATAACGCTTGCCGTTAGTACGCCGGTTAATGGTATTGAGGATTTAGAGTTAATTTATTTATTTCTTCCAATGGGTTTGGAATATTCAAAATAGTTTTATGCAAAATATTGTAAACGCAATAAATAGAATAACCGAGGCATTGCAGTGTGTTGTTATTTCTGCTTGTGGTACTCTCGCCTCTTTTTATCTTTCCGCCACGGCTCCGACAACTGTCACGGTTGCCGGTACTTATTATAAAATTGCCGGAACGACTGTAAAAAATAAAGCGTTGAATTTTGACCATGCTAATAATAAATTAACTTATACCGGCACTAAACCTATTATTTTGCATATTGAGGCCGCGATTTCTTTTTCCTCTAATACAAATAACGTTGTTGCTAAAGGTTGCGTGGCTGTCAACGGCGTTGCTTTGACTAATTCAGAAATGGAAATGAAAGTTTTGACCGGTTCCGATATTAGTTGTATTGCTTTGCATTGGGAAGTGGAAATTGAGCCGAATGACTATATAGAATTATTTTGCACTTGCGACAATGCCGGAGCTGTTTTAACCGCTACCAAAATGGTCGTTTTGGTCGGATAATATGAAAAAAGAAAAAATAGTTTTCAATAAAAATTATCCCAAATTGATTAAACAAATAATAAAAATGGCAATAGGGGTAATAAACCCCAAAGACAAAAATCAAGAAATCCTTGACCATATGGCTGATATTTTGGCCGAAATGGATTATATTGATAAAAATTGCTATATCGTGAAGAAATGATTAAAATCAGTATAACTCAATTTTTAATCGTTACCGGTTTTCTAGCCGGATCATGCGTAAGTCTAATTATTTATATTCATAAAAATCAAACCGCGCGAATTAATAAAATAGAATTGGAGCAAAACAATTGTCCGGTCAATAAAATTTATACCATTCTTGAAACAGTGCGAAAAGATATTTGTTGGATTAAAAAATATTTAAAATAATGTCGTATAAAGATTTATTAAAATTCAGTTGGTTTATGGCAAAATATCTTTTTGTTGGTGCTGTTCTCTGGCTATTTTCTATTTCAATTTATACTAATTTTATAATGTAATTCTATGAAAATTATTTTACCTTTCAGGGATGTTAAAAAATATCCCTTAACACAAAGATTTGGCGTTAAATTCTATTATGGCGCTAAATTATGCTCTCATAAAGGCATTGACTACGCTATGCCTAAAATGACACAGATTATAGCGCCATTTTCCGGCACTGTCCGGCGTGTAACGCCTGACCGTACAACCGGTTATGGCAAAGCGGTTTATATGCAGGCTAAGGAAAGTAAAATTGGTTGTATTATGGCACATTTAAGCCATATTAATGTAAAAGAGGGTATGAGGGTCGTAGTTGGTGATAATATCGGTTTTAGCGGTCGTTCTGGTTTTTGGCGTGGGCGTAATGGCTACCATTTACATTTTGGTATTTCTAAATATGGTAAGTATTTTGATCCTTTGCCGGTTTTAAAAATAAATAATGAGCAGGAAGAAAATCTATTTAATCAGGATGATGCGGCCATAAAATCGTTTTTGGGCCAATACACTGTCAAGCCTGGCGATAATTTATGGAAAATAGCTATTAAGTATTACGGACACGGTGGCCATTTTATGGATATATTTAACGCTAACGAGGACATTTTAAAAAGTCCAAATTTAATTCATCCCGGCGATGTCTTGCGCATACCGGCTCTAAAAAATAAAGGTATATGACTATTATCACAAAAATTGGCGGACGTAAGTTTATATTATCCGCCACGATCTTGGTTTTCTCTTTCTCGCTAATCGTTTTAAATAGGCTTGCCCCAGCCGATTATTTAAAAGTTACCTTTGCGGTTATTGGTTTATACGCTGGACTCAATGTATACCAAAAAGTAAAATCGCTCGGTAATAAACCCGATTAGCAAAAAGGTTATCCACATAGTTTTTAAAAACCTCCGGTTTTTTTGAAATCATTTTCCGGAGGTTTTTTATTTTGTCCTATAGTAAACTTTGCGTTTGGCTTAATGTTAACTATGCCGGCATTGTCTACATTGAGCCAGATTTAATGTTGACAATGGCCATTGTCTACATTATAATAATAATATAATTATTAATATAAAAAATTATGGAAGAAAAAAGACACAAATGTACATCCTGCGGTAGGGTGCGTTATGAGCGGTTTATGTTTACGCCTTTGCGTTATGGGGGTAAAGAACCCTATATGACAAGGTATGGTCAAATTGTTTGGTGTTGTAAAAATGGTATGCACGCTTCAGCCTGTATTGAGAGATTTGAAAAAAACGGCGTTTACTAGCCGGCTAGCCGGTTAGTAAATTATCGGTAACTTATCCACTTGACTATCGGTAACCGATATGATATAATGAATATAGATGTGGATATCTAAAGCGAGGGACAAGAGGGGCGGTGTCTGGTTATTTTACGAACTAGCTAGCGTATGAAATAAAACGACCGCCCTGGAAGATTAATAGCAAAAATAATATGAAATTTACAAACAAAATAGGAGTATATACGGTGCAAGCCAGGGCATTAAAAAGTTTAAGAAAAATGCAGTGTCGGCCTGGTTATTTGCGCTATAAAGCAAGGTTGGCGG
The DNA here is from genome assembly GCA_030636285.1 of Candidatus Falkowiibacteriota bacterium. Next base: position 11,191 of record DAOVXE010000004.1, read on the forward strand.
CAATTTGCCGCCAGAGGCGTATAGAACCACTAACGCCGATTTCGTTCCAGATGTATTGCCAGCGAGAAATGAGGCCGGAGGCAAAACAGGCGCGCCTAATATAAAGGGGCGCGCCCAGCCCTGAGGTTTTAAAATAATTTAATTTTAAAATTTATCTTAATTTGGCGCGCCCCACTCGCTACCCCCACCCATTACAGGCCTATGTGGATTTAATTATTAACAATTTAAAAATGGATGATATAAACAACGAAATAAACGAGGTATATTTTAATTTAATTGCCGCTACTATTCGTCTTTGTTTCACTGTGCCTAAATATAAAAATCGTAGGCGGACTATTGAAAGCCGGATTATTTTTGCCCATAGTAAGATGTTAAATATGTGGTGTGATTGTGCAGACGGTTTTGAATATAAAAAATTGAGGAAGAAAATTATTGATTATAATAAAATATTTGTATTTGGTTTTAATTTTTAATTATAAAGAAATGAAAAAAGAAAGCAAGGACATGCAGTTGTCCACGGCGATTATTTTAAATCGCATACTGCAAACTAATAAAAGTCCAGCGTATAAGACACGTAAACAAATTGCTGTAAAATTCAAATGTGATGTGTCAAAGGTCGTTCGCTTGGAGCATTTTATTGTTGATAAATTAAAAAGTAAAATAGCAGTTTTAAAAATACTGCTCACAATAGACGTATGAAATATCCAGATAAATTATACATAGAATTTAAGAAGACCGTTATTAATCAACGTGATGGCTTTAGTAATGGTCAAATTACTATGATTAGAAATTTTAAGCGCGGTGTAAATATTAGCCGTAGGCAGGATCATCCTCGTTCTGGCATTAATTACAGAATGACTAAATTTAAGGATTATCCTGATATGCTAGAGGTTGAATTTACGCGGCTTGATAAAATTAAAAAATAATATGTCTGAAAAAACTGATAAAATTTGCCCTTTAATGTCAACGGCCGACAAGCCTGTTTATTGTAATTCTAGTTGTCAATTATTTCGGCCCAAAAATGCTAAAGGTTATGAGTGTGTCTTGCAGGAGATTTCATCTGTTGCTTGGAATATTAGGAATCTAAAGCCTAAGCCGCCAGCCAATCCGTCTAGCGGTGGTTTTAAGCCTATGGGTGGTTATTAATTACTTGACAAATTAACCGGATAAAGTGTTATAATATATTTCATTTTATCCGGTTTTTTTGTTTGTTTTTTGTTCGTAGTTTGTTCGGTTTACAAATTGTGGATAACTAGGGTTCTTGACAAAATTTTTTTTCGGATTTATACTTATATATAAATATTGTTTAAATATATAGATTGTTTATATAAATTGTATATTTTTTATTATTTGTTTATATCTAAGCATTGATAAAACTATAGCAAAAAAATGGAAGACGAACAAAAAACGAAAATTTACGGAAGCAAGGAAATCCCGGACGAAATTTTGAATTTCAAAAAAATCTGTAGTTCCCGTTGTAATATATGTCGTTCTGGAATCCTTGCAGAAATTCACGAATGGCACAAAAACGGCTCACAGCTCCAAGACATCGTTAACAAGGCGGCCGCAATGAATGTTAAAATTTCCACGGCTAGTTTGAGCCGACACTTTAAATCCTATACGGCCTATAAAACAGAAATGGCTGTTAAAATTATTAAGGATGATACGTTGCAGGAAATCACTGCCCAGGCCGTACACATTAAAAATACCGTTAAATTAATAGACCTGGCCTATAAAAAACTTTTGGCAATGTTTGAATCAGGCACTTATAGAATAGAGATATCCGACCTTGAAAAATTAACCAAAATAAGATATCAGATTTTAAACGGCGAGAATTTGGACAACAATGATCTAATGGCCATATTTCAAAAAGCGACTGATAAATACGGCGTTAACCTCCAGCAAGGAGTTTTGTTTAAAACGTGATAAAAAAAGCCGGCAGATAATATTTGAAAAGCAGTACAACCGATGTTCCGGCTCTGTAATAAAATTTAAGTCCGTAATTATAAACGGCCGACCTCGTATTTTAAAAAATGTTGAACATTTTCCGGCCGCACTGCAAAATACTTCGCGCGTGCTATTCCCCCGAGCTCATAAGGTTGACAATATTTCGCCTAATGCGTTATATGCGATGTCGCCCGTAAGGGCTATTTCGCATATAACACATTAGGCGATGTATTGTTTCACAAAGATTTCACGGCAGTAATTATGTGATTAGCGCCAGGTTGAAAGACGGCGGCGCGTCTGGCTCGCAAGCCAGGAGGAGCGCCGCCGTCTCTCGCTTAATGTTTATTCAGCGCCAAGAGGAAGTTTACTTTTTGAAAAAGGTTTGCGCTGTTGGTATTTTGAAACTAAATTGTACTTGTCTTTTTTTTCTTGATTTTTATTTTACGGTCGTTTTTATTTAGTATAAGAAAAAAGC
>DAOVXE010000059.1 GCA_030636285.1 Candidatus Falkowiibacteriota bacterium
AACAATCTTTTTTGCCAAATCAACATTATTAATAAACCAATAAAACCGGCCACCAGAGCCAGCCACGCGGTTCGGGAAAAGGAAACAAAAACTCCAAGCAATAAAAACAGCCATAGTGAATAATAATATTTATTATTTGTTTCTTTTTTATTATTAATAAACAAACCCAGCAGTAAAAAGATCGCGATCACCAAATAAGCGCCCAAAATATTCGGGTGATCCAAGGCGCCATAAGCCCTTAGCCAGCGCTCGCCTATTCCGTCGCTGGCAATAATTTCAATAACCGCGGTGCCCAATTCCCTTGGGTCATGGCTGGCCATACCCAAATACTTACAAGCAAAAGTTGACTGCGTAACAAACTGCCAAATGCCAAGAACGGCTTGCAAACCGGCTCCTAAAATAAAACTAAGGCTAAGTTTATTTAAATTATATTTAGCATTAATAACCAGCCAAAATAATCCAATACCAAAAAGCAATCTAACATAACTAAATATTGCCACGCTTTTTAAAGGAGCAAAAAAAATTGATACAAAAACAAAAAACTCAAGGATGGCAACATACCACCAAAAATTTGAAACTTGAATTTTCCAGCCCAAGGCTGGTCCGCCTCGGGCGGAAATATTTAATTTCTTTTGATTTACAAAATAATTAATTACAAATAAAAATATTAACAATATTATCAAAATATCTGTTGCGTAAAGGCTTATTGTTTCATATTCAAGATAACCTTGATTTAATTCGCCGGCGCGAATAATCCAGCGTGTTTGCCAGGGCAAAAAAAATGCCAAAGCATAAAATCCGTATTCAATTATTCTATTTATGTGTTTCATGAAAATTTATTTATTTTCTCACCTTACGCACTAAATATTTTTACCTTAGAAAAAGTTATAATAAATGTAATTTATTATAACTTTTTTCACGTGATAAGTGCGTAACATGAGTTATTTTTTCTAAATTTTTCAAATAAAGTTCGCGATAGTATTGCCGTCGGTCATTAACGTACATGCGCAAAACCTGGTCATTCATTATTACTCGGGTATCCTGGTTTATTATACTTTTAATATTCTTGGGCAAAATCATTAATTGGATAAATTTTACCAATGATTCCAGACCGGCCAAAAGGATATCAAAAGTTTCCTGATAAAAAGAAGATTTAATCGGCAATATCACTGTTTGGCTTGGCGAAAATCTCTGCCAATTAGGAAATTCACGTTTTAACCATAAGTTAACCGTTAATAATTCTTCGTACGTATTATTCTGATCAAATAATGGAATCAGGCCGGCTAGCCAATATTTAAAATAAATATCATTGTCATCCAGCATATAAGGCTTTAAATTTAAATTGTCGCGGCTAAGGTAAAAACTAAGGCAAATTTTATTTTTTTCTTTTCCCGGCTTTGGCCTAAGCCTGAGTATCTGCATTAATCCGGCGCAAATAAAACGGGTCAGCCATATTCGTTTTGGCGCGGTAATAATAAACAAATCAATATCGCCCTCTGGCTTTAAATTGTTAGCTCCCGCTATATTGGCCAAAGCGATCATTTTAACAAAGGGAATGAACCTAAATAATCTGCATATTGCGCGAGCGCGTTTAACTTTTTCTTTAGTGGCAATATAGCGATCAGCACGAGTCTGAATAATATGCTTTCTACCGGCTAAATAACAAAAACCTCTTTTCTTCTCCATGTTGCTAAGTGGCATAACTTCGCGTATATCAGACAAGCCGCAAGCCAGAGGACAATACTTCCAAAGCTCCAGGTCGGTAGGCGGGTAATCAAACACATCAAAAAAAGCAATCGTTTTAACAATCGCCTCCTTAAGCTCTTTTTGATTAACTATTTTATTGATCATATGGCTCACGCATTTGCTGTCATTGCGAGGAGCAAAGCGACGAAGCAATCTCGTGAAAGAAGCTTTTATCACGGGATTGCCACGAAGCTTCGCTTATCGCAATGACAAGAAAAATATAAAACCTATTATTTATTTTTCAACTTTAGGTTTATCAAGGACAAGGGGATCGATCTTGGCTTCGCCATCAGTGATCTTTACCACGTCTTTATCAATCTTTTTAAATTCGCTGTAAGCATTATTATAATGATTTACCGTGGTTGTCATGCTTACGCCGATCTTGCGCATAAAGTCATCATAGCTTTTCATATGCCGGCCTAGCTTTTCCACATTAGAGCGGATCGTCTTAGCGCTCTCCTCTATCTGCAAAGCGCGAAGACCCTGAAGCACTGTCTGGAGATAGGCTAAAAAGGAAGTTGGCGACACGATAATTACACGCTTGTCTTTAAAAGCGTATTCAATTAGATCTCTGGTATTTACCTGAACCGCGCCAACCTTATTTATCAACAAATCATAATAAATTGCTTCACTCGGAATAAACATAAAGGCAAAATCCATAGTATTTTCGCCCGGTTTCACGTATTTGCTAGTCTCGTCAATTCTGGTTTTAAGGTCTTGCTTAAATAGCTTTTCCAGCTTTTCCCGATCTTCTTTATCTTTGCAATTCAAAATCCGTTCATAATTTTCCAAACTAAATTTGGAATCCACCGGAATAATTTTTTCCTTTACAAATACTACCGCGTCCACGATCAAGCCGTCTTTAAAAGAATATTGCATCTGATAGGAGTTTGGCGGCAGCACATTTTTCAAAGTTTCTTCAAGATAATATTCACCCAAAACACCCCGCTGCTTGGGATTTTTAAGAATATCCTGCAAATTCTGCAGCTGTGAAGAAAAATTAACTACCTGTTTATTTGTTTCATCCAATTTGGTAAGCTTTTCGGTTACGTCTGAAATTAATTTAGCCGACTGGCCGGTTATTCCCTGCACGGTTTTGATCGTTTGGCTCATCTGGCTCTGCGTTGCCTGATGAGTCTCGGACAGCTTCTTATCCAGTGTCGTTCTTAAATCACGGTTCTGTTCGCTTAATTGCGACAACCTCTCCATCATGGCTCCAAGTTTTTCCGATTCACCGCCACCTGGTTTTTTCCTTTGCATAATAATTGATGAAATTACACCAATCACCAATATAAAAAGTAAAATTATAATAAATAAATCCATATTATTTAACTAACATTCGTAAATTCGCCCGCCTGCAACGCTGTAACACTGCGGGCAGGTAATTATTCGTAATTCGTAACAAAGTAATATCAGTTTAACAATTTAGTGTATATTTCGCAAGTTTTGTAGAAAACCCAACAAAATTTAACTAATTATTTTTATTGTATTTAAAAACAGCTAATATTACTAAACTTTGGCATTTTTTATAGATTTCGCTAATATTGTTTATTTTTGAAGTGAGGCTGTTTGAGCGATAGCGAGTTCCGCAGCAAGAAAATAAACAATATTAGCGAAATCGAATGTTACTATAAAAAATACTGTTTTAAAAAGTGCCAAAGTTTAGTTATATTAGTTAAGCTACAAAAATAAAAATCTTAACATTAAATAAGTTTTAGCTGTCTATTTTCTTCTCTTTCTTCGTCTTTAAATATTTTCACCACCCCGTATTGCCCGTCAAACCCGGGCTTAACAATTAAATTTCCTTCCCGCACTCTTTTGATTCCCTCCGCCACACCGGGCAGAGTCAAATCACGCAAATCGTCTAAATTTTTATCAAGCAGTATTTCCATTTCCGTGCCGGCTTGTTTGATCAAACTTTGATACTCAGCCTGTACTCTTTTTGAAGTCCGGCTCTTAATCCCCAGAACTTCGGCAATAATTTTATCCAGCTCAACCAACTTTTTAAAACCCGGCGCCCCTTTGAGTTTAAAGCCCTTTGGACGATCAGCTAACTCATCAACCCGGTATTCAACCCCGATCACCAAATCCTTTTTACATTTCGGGCAAATCCCTTTATGCTTTTTAGTTTCTTTTGGCGTAAAGCAGACACCGCAAGCGCGATGCCCGTCTAAATGATACATCCCTTCCTCCGGATAAAATTCAATGGTGTAATCTAAAAATGATTTATCATTTTTTGTAGAGACGCGCCGCGGCGTGTCTTTGGTTTTTTTATTCTTAATCACATTATAAATCTCATCGTAAGATATTTCATTAAGCTCAAACACATTAGCTTCGCGGGCAATATTAGGAAGCGAATGCGCGTCTGAATTAGAAAGAATGGTAAGTTTATCCAGCTCGCTAACGCGCCAATTCATTTCCGGGTCGCTGGACAAACCGGTTTCATAAGCGTAAATATCCTTGGTATATTTACCAAAGCACTCCTCCATAGAGTCAAACCCGGACTTGGAGCCAAAAACCGCGAACCAAGGCGTCCAGATGTGCGCCGGAAAAATTAAAAATTTTGGATGGATTTTAAAACAAATTTCAACCAACTTTTCCGCGCTCATCCCCAAAATCGGCCTGCCATCCGAACGGATGTTATATCTTTTATCTAAATATTTATTCAGCTCTCTGACTGCTTCAATGTTCGGCGCCAGCACGCAAAGATGGATCCTGCGGCACTTACTTGCCCCACCTTTTTGGCGTGGGTCATCTTTTTTGTATATCAAAGCCAGCTCTGTTGCTAAAATAAACTTAACCCTATCATCTTTAGCTGTTTTCAATTTATACAGCCCTGAATTATTTATTTCCTCTAAGTCCTTATTTATAGAAACAAACCAATCCGGAAAAGTAAAATCTCCTGTGGCAATAATATCCACACCTTTGATGCGACAAGTCTTGTCAATATTTTCCAAGGTCAAATTCTTAGAACAAGCCCTGGAATATTTACTATGAATATGTAAATCAATAATTTGCCTCATATTACGAATTATATTATGCCCTATGGGTACTAATTATTACGAATTTACGAATCCAATTTATCGCGTTCGTTTGTCTTGGATTATATTACAATTATAGCTATTTATTTGATGTTTATTTATCTTCATTCGCACTTTGTCGTCTGTTGTCTGTTGTCTAAAAATAATTAATTACAAAAAAAATAAATTACTTTTCCAAAATATTAAAAGTCAATAACTACAATTACTTAGTGATATATTTTCTTATATTCCGCGGGCTGTCAACGTGGATATTTTTTTCAAGCGCGATATGGTAAGCAAGGAGCTGGAATGCTACCACTGAAATAATCGGGCTTAAAATCTTCATGCTCAGTGGAAGCGAAATAATATTATTAACCTCACCTGGTATGGTATTGTTGCCTTTAGTGGTAATGACCGTGACTGGCGCCTTGGTCGCTATAATTTCCTCCAAAACCAGCAGATTATCATCATATGTTTTATCCGACGGCATAAGCATAATAACCGGGATCTTTTTATCAAGAATCGCGATCGGACCATGC
>DAOVXE010000189.1 GCA_030636285.1 Candidatus Falkowiibacteriota bacterium
GACGATCAGTTTGATGTATCAAAACTAAGATATCATCGCGTAGTAATTATGACTGACGCGGACGTGGATGGCGCCCATATCCGCACTCTTTTATTAACTTTATTTTTCCGGCACTTTACCCCGCTTATCACCAACGGCCATCTTTTCATTGCCCAGCCGCCGCTTTACCAGCTTAAAAAAGGCGCAACAATAAAATACGCTTACACTGAAGAAGAAAAAGAAGTAATAATCAAAGAAATGGGCGGAATAAAAGCGGAAATTTCGGAAAATCCAACAGAGGATACCGATAACATTGAGGCAGATGCTAAAACAGCGGTTAAGAAACCAACTCGTATTAATATTCAGCGTTACAAAGGTTTGGGGGAAATGAACCCGGATCAGCTTTGGGAAACCACTATGGATCCGGAAACCAGGATGATGAAACAAGTAACGGTTGAAGACGCGGCTTTGGCTGATTCAATCTTTGATATGCTAATGGGCAGTGATGTTGCCCCGCGCAAAAAATTTATTCAGACCCACGCGAAGAAAGTAGAGAATTTGGATGTTTAGCTAGGGTTGTAGGCATGTAGGCGGTAGGGTTGTAGGAGTTTAAAAGTATAAAAAAATGAGGCAAACGCCTCATTTTTTTATACCTAAATTCCTACATCCCTACCTACTCAACCTACTTACCTAAACTAACGAACTAGTATCCCCTAATGGCAAACCTAATTCTTTAGCCTTGAGAACGCGGCGCATTATTTTGCCGCTCCTGGTCTTAGGCAATTTATCCACGAATTTAATATCTTTTATAACCGCCAGCGGACCAATGCCGGTCCTGACTTGCTTTCTTAATTCCAATTTTAGCTCATCTGACGGCTTGGCTTTTTGATTAAGTATTATAAAAGCCACAATTACTTCACCTTTGATCGGATCCGGTACGCCGATAACGCCGGCCTCAACCACGCTCGGATGAGCCACAAAAGAGCTTTCTACTTCAGCCGTGCCTATCCTGTGGCCGGCAACTTTTAATACATCATCGGTTCGTCCCTGGATCCAAAAATATCCATCCTTGTCCTTAAAAGCAACATCGCCGGCAAAATAAGCGCCTTTGATCTGGGACCAATAAGTTTTTATATATCTTTTTGGATTATTAAAGATCGTTCGGATCATTGCCGGCCACTGGTTCTTTATTATCAAATAGCCGCCCTTGCCGGCTGGCACGCTTTTGCCTTTTTTATCCACCACATCAGCGATAATGCCGGGAAGCGGCTTGCAGGCCGAGCCGGCTTTTAACGGCGCGCTTGGCAGCGGGGTGATCATATTCATGCCGGTTTCGGTCTGCCACCAGGTATCCATTATCGGACAGCGGCGCTTGCCAACGTGCGTATAATACCATTTCCAGGCTTCCGGGTTGATCGGTTCGCCGACTGAGCCAAGAATACGCAAACTGGGCATTTTGTGCTTTTTCGGCCAGGCCGTGCCGTATTTCATCATTGCCCGGATCAAGGTTGGCGCGGTGTAGAGAACATTTACTTTGTATTTTTCAATCACGCGCCAGATGCGGTCCGGCTTGGGAATATCCGGCATGCCCTCGTACTGGACAGTGGTAATTCCGGCAAGGAGCGGGCCGTAAACAATATATGAATGGCCAGTGATCCAGCCCGGGTCGGCCGTACACCAAAAGACTTCATCGCCTTTAAGGTCAAATACCCATTTAATGGTGCGCAGTACGCCGGTCGCATAGCCGCCATGGACATGGATCACGCCTTTGGGCTTACTGGTCGTGCCCGAGGTATATAATACAAAGGCAGGGTCTTCAGCATCCATTTGCGCGCATTTAGCTTCTATTGGCTGTCCTTTGACAAAATCCTTGTACCAAACATCGCAGCGCTTATTAAATTTAACTTTTTGTTTATTATTTTTGGTAACAATTACTTTTTTTATCGTTTTGGTCTGTTTTAAAGCCTGGTCAGCGATTGATTTAAGGTCTATTACTTTGTTGCGCCGAAAACTGCCGTCAGCTGTAAAAAGCACTTTGGCCCGGGCATCATTAATACGGTCAGCCAGCGCTTTGGCGGAAAAACCGGCGTAAACCACTGAATGGATAGCGCCGATTTTAGCGGTTGCCAGCATGGCCATGGTTATTTCCGGAATATTGGGCATGTATATTGCCACTCTGTCCCCTTTTCTTACTCCCAGACCCCTAAGCGCGTTAACCAGCTTATTTACTTCATGATAAAGCTGCTTATAGGTAAATTTACGCTCTACGCCTGTTTCATCCTCAAATATTATTGCCAGTTTCTTTTCTGTCGGCGTTCCTATGTGCCTGTCCAGAGCGTTATAAGCGAGATTTATTTTACCGTTTACAAACCATTTATAAAACGGCTTTTTCTTGTCATCAAATGTCTTATCCCAGTCTTTGAACCAATGAAGTTCGCGGGCCGCTTCTTCCCAAAATTTAAGCGGATTGCGGGCTGCTTTTTTTATAGTACCTTCATAATCCGGCACATTTGAATTTTTAACCAGCGCTTTGGTTGGCTTGTATAGCTTATTTGACGCGGAAAGCACATCAGTCAGCTCCCTCTTGTCTAAAGGTTTTGACATACAGAAACATTAAATAAACCTA
>DAOVXE010000070.1 GCA_030636285.1 Candidatus Falkowiibacteriota bacterium
CAATACTTTTAGCTTAACCGCGCCATGTACGGTCTCTATATCTATTTTATCACCCAGCGCGGCCTGAGTAAAGCTAATATCAACTGCTGACTTGACATCAAAACCAACCCGCTCAAAGCCCGGCTTTGGAGCGACTTGTACTTTAAGGTAAAGATCACCTGCCGGCGCCCCCTTATCCCCGGCTTCGCCCCGGCCCGTAAGGCGGATAGTCTCTCCATTATTAATGCCGGCCGGAATTTTAATTTTCAGGCTTACCTTGTCCATCACCGTACCCTTGCCAAAACACTTGGCGCATAGTTTTGAATAAGTCTTGCCTTCCCCGCCGCAAGCTTCACAAGTCGCGTTTACCCGCATATTACCAAGAATGGTTTGCTGAACACGGGTTGTGCTGCCGGTACCCTTACAAATTTTGCATGTTTCTATCTTGGTTCCGGGCTCGGCTAAATTGCCATTGCAGCGGTCGCAAACGACTTGTTTGTTAATCATGATCTCTTTATCAATTCCAAATACCGCTTCCATAAAGCTGATGTTAACAAGCAGCTGCAGATCGCGCCCGCGAGCGCTGCGGCGGTGTCCGCCTCCGTTGCTAAAACCAAATATATCGCCGATTCCGCCGAAAATATCTCCCAAATCGTCCATATTAATATTAAAACCATTGGCCGCTCCGGAGAAATCCCTAAAACCGCCAAAGCCGCCCGCGCCTTGCATATTTTCAAAAGCCGGACCAAACTGATCGTATTGGCCGCGTTTTTTAGGGTCGCCAAGAATCTGGTATGCCTCGTTTATTTCCTTAAACTTAGCTTCGTCACCATTGGCTTTATCCGGATGGTACTTATGCGCCTTCTTCCGGAATGCTTTCTTGATCTCCTCCTGGCCGGCACCCTTTTGCACCCCTAGTATATTGTAGTAATCTTTTCCCATAATTTATCCCTTAAATCCAATCTCTTTGCCGGCCGGCGCCTGGGAAACTTCAACTTCGCCGAATTGCTTTTCATATTTATTCAGATTATCCTGCATTGCCGCTACCATTCTCTTAAAATGGCCCGGATTGGTTATTATTTTACCGGCTACTTTGCCGCTTAGCCCCATAATGCTAATAAACATCATTTGAAATTCATCGCGATTATGGTTGATCTGCATCGCGTTGGCATATTCCGCCCCGGGCAGATTATCCGCAATTTTGATTTGGTGTTGGTTAGGTGTTTGTTTATTTTGATTCATGTTTGTAATATTTAATAATTTAATTAAAAAAATCTTGGGGTAAAGTATTCCTGCCCACCAAGCTAAAGGTTGGGAACCCGCCCTAAAGGGCGGTGGAGCCATACTTATTTTTTCTCCTCAAACTCCCCCTCAACCGGTCCACTGTCTTTCTTGTCGTCTACCTTTTCATCACCTTTTGCCTGCTCTGAGCCTGCCTGCTTATCAGCCGACTTGTCCTCTGTAGCTTTATCAGAGGCGGAAGCGCTTTGTGCTTGTTGCTGGTACATGGCGGTGCCGATCTTTTGCGCCACCTCATTCATTTCTTCCATTTTTTTCTTGATCTCATCAATATTATCAGAATCTTTTATTTTTTTCAGATCCTCAAGCTTGGTTTCCAGTTCTTTCTTATCTTCTTCCTTCATTTTATCCCCGGATTCCTTAAGCAGCTTCTCGGTCGTAAATATTACCGTATCAGCCTGATTTTTAATGTCTATCTGCTCCTTTTTCTTCTTATCTTCATCGGCGTGCGTTTCCGCGTCTTTTTTCATCTTTTCAATCTCGTCTTCATTCAGGCCGGAGCTGGCGGTAATGGTGATCTTTTGCTCTTTGTTAGTGGCCTTATCCAGAGCCTTAACATTAAGGATGCCGTTAGCGTCAATATCAAAAGACACTTCCACTTGCGGCACGCCGCGGGGAGACGGCGGAAGGCCGTCAAGAATAAAACGGCCAAGGGTTTTATTGTCCGCGGCCATGGGCCTTTCACCCTGGAGCACGTGGATCTCCACGCTGCTTTGGTTGTCAGCGGCGGTTGAAAATATTTGTGATTTGCTTGATGGAATAGTCGTGTTCCTCTCAATTAAAGCGGTGCTTACGCCACCTAAGGTTTCAATTCCCAAACTCAAGGGCGTAACGTCAAGAAGCAACACGTCTTTAACATCGCCCTGAAGCACTCCGGCCTGCACGGCCGCGCCCAGAGCAACCACCTCGTCCGGATTAACCCCGAGATGCGGTTCTTTATTAAAAAATTCCTTAACTTTTTGTTGAACCAAAGGCATGCGGGTCATACCGCCGACCATAATTACTTCTTCAATATCTTTAGTCTCAAACCCGGCATCTTTCAAGGCCTTGCGGCAGGGTTCCAGAGTTTTATCAACCAAATTGCCCACCAGTTCTTCCAGTTTAGCCCGAGTCATTTTCATTACCAGATGCTTAGGGCCGCTTGCGTCAGTGGTGATAAAAGGCTGATTAATCTCGGTTTCTTTGGTGGTGCTTAATTCAATTTTGGCTTTCTCAGCCGCTTCTTTAATGCGCTGAAGCGCCAAAGTGTCATTACCAAGCTCAAGCCCCTGATCCTTTTTAAATTCGTCCAATATCCAATTAATAATATGCTGGTCAAAATCTTCACCGCCCAAGTGAGTGTCGCCGTTGGTGGATTTAACTTTAATATCACCGCCCAACTCATCAACATCAACATCTAGAATGGAAATATCAAAAGTACCGCCGCCCAAATCGTAAACCGCGATTTGCTCACCCTTTTTCTTTTCAAAGCCATAAGCCAAGGCAGCCGCGGTTGGCTCGTTAATGATCCTATTAACTTCCAAACCGGCGATCTTGCCCGCGTCTTTGGTGGCCTGGCGCTGGGAATCGTTAAAATAAGCCGGTACGGTTATTACCGCCTCCTTGATCTCTTCGCCCAATTTTGCTTCGGCATCAGCCTTAAGTTTAGAGAGAATCATGGCTGACACTTCCTGCGGGGTATAATCCTTATCGTTTAATTTAACTTTTACGCCTTCTCCGGACTGAATGATCTTAAAAGGAGAATTTTTTAAGTCGCGCTGGACTTCTTCATCGTTAAAACGCCGTCCAATTAAACGCTTGACCGCGTACACGGTATTTTCCGGATTAGTAACTGCCTGGCGCTTGGCGGTTTGGCCCACCAAGCGTTCGCCGTTCTTGCTAATAGCCACAATTGATGGAGTGGTTCTGTTTCCCTCGGCGTTTTCCAATATCTTGGGCTTACCGCCCTCAATGATCGCCATAGCACTATTGGTTGTGCCTAAATCTATTCCTAATATTTTACTCATAATTTTTCAATTATTATCTATTAAATTAATTATTTCTCCCACGAATCAACGAATCAGCTACAAATTTACAAATACTATATTAATATTTTTATCTAATATTTGTAAATTCGTGAATAAATTCGTTGATTCGTGGGGCTATTTTATTTTTATAGTTTTTATCATTTCTTTATAGCTCTCAATTGGGAGCATGCCGAAATCCTGATTAAGAAAAGCCAGGCCGATAAATTCATCATTCAGCGTATTAAATACCACTGCAGCATTCTCGCCAATATCAATGGGCGGCCCGTCCGCTTTTGGATCAATCACAAAGCTGTTTCGGTCTATGAGAAGCGCTTCGCCGTTAACAAATTCAATCACTTCAACCGGATTTATTTCCATTTCTCTTTCTCCCGGACCAAGCCAATAATAATTTCGCTGTTTTTTATTAAATCCCAATGTATCAATTACCGCCAAAGTCGCGGTAGCCTGGCTAAGCGGCAATTCAAAGCCAACGCTTACACCGCCGAAAATCAGCTTGTCATTATCAGTAAATGTACCCAAATATTTGGTGCCGCTGGCAATCTCGGTCCTGGTAATAGTTATTTCCCCAAACAGAGCCGGATAAGTGAAAACCAGGCCTAATTCTTCATCAATAAAATCTATTTTCGCTTTGCCTAAAAGCTCAACACGCCTGGCCAGTTCTTCTGATTTTTCTTTTAATTCAACATTTTCGGTTTCAACTCCGGTTAATTTGCTCTTCAGGTTTGCCAATCGTTCCTCAAAACTCATCTTGGTTTCCAGCGCCTCTTTTCTGGCATCTGTAATAATTTTTGTCCCGCTGCTTTTTTGCCAGGCGTAAATTCCTCCACCCACGATCAAGGCGGTAATAAAAATAGAAACCAATAACGATATTAATCCTTTGCTTTCACTTTTACCTGCTTTTTTCACTATTTTCTTGCCAGAGGCTTTTTTGCGAACCGCCTTTTTTAAAACCGGCTTTTTTGCCAAGGCTTTCCTCTGGACCGGTTTTTTTAAAACCGCTTTTCTAACAGGAGTTTTATTTAAACCACTGCTCTCCTCATCTTCATTATTAACAGATACTTTCACCATTTTATTTATTTTAATTATTTAAACAAACATCACTTTATTACTTTTGAATATTTTATTTTTATTAAATTCTCAGCTTGAGGCGGATGTTTTTATTTAAATAATCGCTAATAATAAAATATCCCTATTTTATAATAAAAATTTAATTCTTTGGCTTAGCCGAGCTAAATTTAATGAAAATAAAATATTCAAAAATATCCTTTATGTAGGGTAAATTAAATCCGTGTTTTATTTCTTGGTTTTGATTTTTATGGTTTTTGGCTTTAGTTCCGGAGCTTTTGGTATGGTAATCTTAAGCACTCCGTCTTCAGCCGCGGCGCTTGCCTCGTCTCCCAAAACATGGGCCGGAAGCTGTATGCTGCGGTAAAACCCGCCGCGCCGGATTTCCTTGCGGTAATAATTTTTGTCTTCTACTTCGCTCTTTTTTTCGCTCTCGCCTTTAACGCAAAGCACATCATTTTCAATTGAAATATTTACTTTTTCCGGATCAATTCCGGCTAACTGGGTTTCAACGATCACGTTGTCCTTGTCTTCATACATGTCAATCGCCGGAGTAAACCCGCCCCG
>DAOVXE010000016.1 GCA_030636285.1 Candidatus Falkowiibacteriota bacterium
ATGACAATATAAATTCAGGAAATACAAATTACTACAAAGCAACAATAAAATATCCTCCAATGAGCAAAGGCGAATTTTTTATTGAGGCATTTGGGTCTTCTTTTGTCATTTCGAACAAAGCGGAGCGGAGAGAGAAATCCCTTGAACGCGGCAAAACAGCAAATTCAAAGAATAAAACTTTTAAGGGATTCCTCGCTAACGCTCGGAATGACAAAATGGCATACGGGCATCTTGATCCATGGTATTCATCCAACTGGAGCTATAAAAGGGAAATAACAATCAACTCAAACCAGATAGCCACGACAACTTCAAATTTCCCTGTTCTTGCCACCACAACGTTAGATGATTTAAAAACAACAACAAACGGAGGAAAAGTCGGAAACGATAACGGTTATGACATTATTTTCGTTGATGACGACGACAGCACGCTTCTTAATTTTGAAAGGGAAAAATACGCCAGCACAACAGGAGAAATAGTTTATTGGATTAAAACGAACATTTCTTCAACAACAGACAAGACAATCTATATGTATTACGGCAACGGCTCAGCCACAGACCAGGCCACTACGACAGGGGTTTGGGATGATAATTTTGTTATGGTTCAGCACCTATCAGAAATACCGGACAATACGGCAGGCCAAATCAAAGACAGCACAAGCAATTCTAATGATGGGCAAACTTTTACTATGGCTTCTGATGACCAAGTAACAGGGCAGATTGGCGGAAGTTTGGATTTTGATGGAGGTAGTGATTATATTGATTGTGGCGCGCCATTAATACCTGCTGACAACAATTTTACAATTTCTGCGTGGATAAATTTAATAGATTATACTACATACGATGTGGTTTTTGGTCAATATGCTACGAGTCAAAGTGGAAGATTTGTTTTTAGTGCAACGCAAGGAACAGGTGTAATATATGCTTATGCCGGAGCAACAATAGTTACAACTCCCGACCCTGTTGGGCTAGAAACACACCATGTTTTTCTAACACGTTTGGGGAACACATATACAATTTATATAGACGGTGTTGAAATTATTTCTGACGATTCTGTTGCAAGTATTTATCAAGGTAGTAATACACAAATTGGAGTAGCTGGGACTATAAATCATTTTAAAGGTACCATAGACGAGGCTCGCATTTCCAATATCGCCCGCTCTGCCGGCTGGATTGAAACAGAATATAATAATCAAAGCGATGTTGATAGTTTTATGACTTTTGGGGCAGCGGAGGAGACATACAAACTGGACATCACAACAGCGGCTAAAGTGATTGTGGCAGGTACGGAATCAACAGCAGTTACCGTTCAGGCAGATCATAATGTCAGCGCTGATACAACAATAAATTTATCCAGCGACTCAACTGGTACATATCATTTTGCCGCAACTCCGGGAGGAGCGGAAGTCAGCTTTGTAACAATCCCGTCAGGGGCAAGCACGACTGATTTTTATTATACTGATTATGAAGCCGGCTCGCCTATGATTGTTGTTGCGGCGACTAATTTTGTTTCGGATGATCAGCAGCAGACGGTGCAGGCAGGGCCAAAATACAAAATTAAATCTGGCGGTGATAATGGGATAAAAATGCAGGGGTATATTAAGTTTAAATAATTGACAATCAAGTTATACCCTAAAGGGCATTTTATGCCCAAAGGGCACTAACAGTAGTCGGGAATATTCAAATTCCTTGACTATAAAATAATAACGCGCCATGAATGATAAATATCATGAAGAACAAATAGTGCCGGTTAGAACAATGGAAAAAACCGCGCCTGGTGTTGATAAAACAAAATTTGAAAGGCCAAAAAGTCCTAAAAAGAAAAATCCGCTTAAAATAATCGGAATTTTTGTGATTTTTATTTTTACGGTTCTACTTGTTTTTTCCAACCAGGTATCAACCTCTAAGCAAAGCCCAACTTCCTGGTTTGCCAATTTACCGATTGTCAAACAATTAAAACACCTGGCTGAAAGCGCGGATCGGGCATTAAAAGGCGAGGCTATTGATCGTATTAATATCCTTTTACTCGGCCAGGGCGGACGAAAGCATGAAGGCGGCTATCTTACTGACACGATCATGCTTGCCAGCCTGGAGCCGTCCAGCCAAAAAGTATCACTTGTATCTATTCCGCGCGATTTAACCGTGCCAGTGGAAGATATGGACTACCAAAAAATCAACAGTATAAACGCGTACGCCGAAATGGAATCAGAGGGCAGCGGCGGCTTGGCTGTTTGCCAGGCTGTCAGCGATATTCTAAATATGCCGATTGACTACTACGTACGCGTTGATTTTGCCGGCTTTATAGATATCGTTGACGAAATGGGAGGAGTTGACGTAAATGTTGAGCGTACCCTGGATGACTACCGCTATCCGATCATGGGCATGGAAAAAAACGAAAACTATGAGGCCCGTTTTGAGCACCTGCGCATTGAAGCCGGCCTCCAACACATGGACGGCGGCCTGGCCCTTAAATACTCCCGCTCACGCCATGCTCTTGGAAGCGAGGGGTCAGACTTTGCCCGCGCCAGGCGCCAGCAAATAGTTATTTCAGCGGCTAAGGACAAGCTTCTCTCCCGCTCCACGCTACTGAGCCCGGCTAAAATAATCAATATCATCAATGAGCTGGACGAGCATATTGCCACTAATCTCAAGGCCTGGGAAATAATAAAAATATGGGATAAATTTAAAAACGTTAACAAAGAAGATATTATAACGCGGGTTCTTGACAATAGCCCGAATGGATTATTAATAGATACCATTACCGAGAAAGGGGCCTATGTCTTGGTTCCGCGGAGCGGTGATTTTACGGAAATCCAATATTTTATTAATAATATTTTTTCTGACGCTCCGATTGAACAAAAAAACGTTGTTATTAATGAACGTTCCACTATTGAGGTGCGCAACGGCACCTGGATAAACGGACTGGCCTCGCAAATGGCATTGGATCTGGAAAAAATCGGTTTTACGGTTATCCGTATTGGTAATTCCAGCCGGCAAAATTTTCAAAAATCAATAATATACGACCTTAGTTACGGAGAAAAATCAGAATCCATGCGAATACTAAAAAAATATACCAACGCCAATATTTCCTTTAGTTTGCCGGATTGGCTGGTAGACGAAATCTCGCAAGAACTAAAAACTGAAAAAAATCCCATCCAGCCGGACTTTATTCTTATTCTCGGTCAGGACGCGGATGCCACCAATTCAGGCACGGAAAATCCGGAAAATCTAAATTAATACAAACAATAACTAATTCATAGCTTTTAATTTTTTTGAATTACAAAATGCTCTTTTTTGTCATTCCGAGCCCGCAGGCGAGGAATCCCTTAACCGCGGATAGCACACAAACCAAATTTAAGAGATTTCTCTCTCCGCTTCGCTCCGTTCGAAATGACAAAATTAGGATTGTTTTGTAATTCAAAGCAAATTATGAGTTATGAGTTCTAAGTTATAAACTATAAATTATGAATTCTAACAATTTACCATTAGTAGTTATCTTTGGCCGGACCAATGTCGGCAAATCCACGCTTTTTAACTGCTTGATTGAAAAACATCAGGCCCTAACCAGTGATATTGCCGGCACGACCAGGGACGCGAATTGGGCGACAGTTGAGTGGCAAAGAACAACTTTTGACCTGGTAGACACCGGAGGGATAATGGATCTTAAATTTCTAGCCGAGAAAAAACTGCAAACTACTGATATTGAAGCCAAAGTTCAGGAACAGGCTCGCAACCTGCTTAAGCGGGCTGATTTAATATTGTTTCTGGCTGATGCCCGCGACGGACTTTTGCCAACTGACAAAGAGCTGGTCAAATTCCTTATGAAAACGATCAAAAATAAAAAGAAAATTCTGTTGGTCGCTAATAAAGCCGATAATCCCCGCCTTAGGCACGGCACGGCTGAATTCAATAAACTGGGCCTGGGCGAACCGCTTGCCATTTCCGCCGCCAACGGCTCCGGCACCGGCGACCTCCTGGATGAGATAATCAATAAACTCCCCGAATCTAAAAAATCAGTCCCCTCTCCTTTAGAAGGAGAGGGTAAGGGTGAGGTCATTAAAGTCGCCATTATCGGCAAACCTAATGTGGGAAAATCCAGCCTGGTTAATTCACTCCTGGGCGAAGAGCGGATAATTGTCTCTCCAACCGCCCACACCACCCGCGAACCGCAGGACATTGAGATCAAATACAAAAAAAATCATTTTGTTCTTATAGACACGGCCGGCATTAGTAAAAAAGGCAGGCAAACCGCCAAACGGATAAAGAATAAAAACACTTTGGAAAAATTCAGTATTCTTAAATCTCTGGCAGTAATTAAAAAAGCTGATGTCGCTCTCTTAGTAATAGATATTAACAAGGGCCTGACCCAGCAAGAATCCAAACTGGTTGAAGAGATCATTAAAAAACAAACCAGTTTGATAATAATCGCCAATAAGTGGGATCTGATTAAAGATAAAAACACCAAGCATTACACCCGGGAAATAAATATTGCCCTGCCCTTTGCCGTGTGGGCTCCTATTCAGTTTACCTCGGCCCTGACCGGCGCCAAAACAGAAAAAGTCCTGGATCTGGCCGCGGAAATATACCAGGCCAGACATATCACGATAAAAGAAAATTCTTTAAACAAATTCTTAAATAAAATAGTCAAGATCCACCGGCCAACCAAGGCCAAGGGCATAAAAAGGCCGCGAATCTATGAGCTTGCCCAAGCCCAAACCAACCCTCCGGTCTTCAAAGTCCGCATCAGCCAAAAAGACACGCTTAACGAATCATATCTCCGCTTTATAGAAAATCAGCTTAGAAAAAAATACGGTTTTTTAGGCACGCCGATCAATATTTATGTAGAAAGGAATAAAAGCGTGCATGGAAAAAACGAAGACTTAAAAATGACAAATTCAAAAACCAAATAACTTATTTGCTCATGTTACGCGCTAATCACGTAAAAAAAGTTATAATAAATGTAATTTAAACAAAAATGCTAAGATAAAACTTGTTCTTATCCTCATTTTTGTTTAAATTACATTTATTATAACTTTTTCCAAGGTGAAAATGTTTGGTGCGTAAGGTGAGTTATTTACATTTATGCGAATAATTATTGGCTTGGGAAACCCGGGCGAAAAATATAATAATACGCGGCACAATGTTGGCTTTATGGCTTTGGATCTTTTTGCTGAAAAAGAAAATTTAACCTGGGAGTTTGATAAAAAATTTAATATTAATTTTATTAAAAATAACAATATTTTTTTTATTAAACCGCTCACTTTTATGAATAACTCGGGCCAGGCACTTGCTTTGTTTATGAATTATTATAAATTGCTTCCTAAAAAAATCGGCCTTATCAAAGAAAAAAATTCCGATCTTTCGCAAATCCTGACTGTTGTCCATGATGATTTGGATATTGAATTGGGAAAATTTAAAATCTCCGCAGACTCCCGCTCTGCCGGGCATAAAGGCGTGCAGTCAATTATTGATTATCTAAAAACCAAGAATTTTAAGCGGATTAGAATTGGAATAAAAAACAGCAAACCAGAACAGATGCCGATTGACTTGCCACGCCGAAATAAAATGGAGGCGGGAAAATATGTATTGCAAAAATTTAATAAAGAAGAAATGGAAATTATTAATAATTTAATTCCTGAAATAATAAATACTAAAATCTTATGAGCACTAAAAAATTAAAAGAATACAAAAAAAATCCACCAATAAGCACAGTACACGGAGTTAAACTGATAAATTTCAGCAAAATTATAGAAGAAACAATAAAAGATCCGAAAAGGAAAAAAAATATTGAACTGGAAATGAAAAAACTGGAAATGTCTTTGGCTATAATTAATTTGCGGAAAAAGAAAAAAATAAGCCAGGCAAAACTGGCAGAAAAAATCGGAATGAAACAAAGCGCTGTCGGACGGATTGAGGCCGGCAAACAAAACCTTACCATTGAAACCCTTCAAAAAATCGCTTATGCGCTTAATAAAGAATTGGTGGTGAAGTTTCGGTAGAAATAACAGCTAAAGGAGCTAAGCTCCCCGCGGGGAGCTTAGCTCCTTTAGCTGCCCCGAATGTTTCAACAAATACTATTTTAAAACCGCCCACTAAACAAAATAATCGCGCCTACGCAAATACTTATCTTTCCAGCCTGATCGGACAAATTACTGCCCACCAAACGATAATGAATAATAAACACCCAAGGAGGATAAGCATTTAATATATCAAGACGTTGGCAAGCAGTAATTTGTCAGCCAAAATAAAAAATAAAAGCATTTAAAATTTGATATTGTACTCTAGCATAATTCATCAAAATTGTCAATTAAAAATGCAAAAACTAATTTTTTTTACCTAAAATTAAATAAAAATGAAATATTCAAATGAAGAAAATAAATATTTAATCGGCCTTTCCCACTTCCCTAAATTCGGCCCTGCGCGGCTTAAGCTTTTATTGTCTTATTTTAATAATACCCAACAAGCCTTTGAAGCTCCACTTAACGAAATTATAAAAGCCGGCATTAAAGAAAATATTGCTTCAGAGTTTATTTCCGTTCGCGAAGAAATTGATCTAAGTAAATTATTAAACACCCTTGAGAACGAAAATATTCAAGTTATTGCCCTGAGCGATGAACGCTATCCTAAACTGCTTAAAGAAATATATGATCCGCCGGCTCTGCTCTACGTTAAAGGCGAGCTTAAAAATAACGACGAATACGCCATTGCCGTGGTTGGCACTCGCAAATTTTCACCCTACGGTAAGCGCGTTACCGAAGAAATAGCCAAAGAATTGGCCCAAAATAAATTGACTATTGTCAGCGGGCTGGCCCTGGGCATTGATGCCATTGCCCACAGCGCCTGTTTAGAAACGGGAGGCCGGACAATTGCCGTTCTTGGCACCGGCTTGGATAGAAACAGCATTTACCCGGGCATGAACCGCTCTTTGGCAGACAAAATAGTTAACAGTAAGGGGGCGGTAATCAGTGAATTTCCCTTATTCACCCAGCCCTGGCGCTCTAATTTTCCCCAGCGCAACCGGATAATTTCCGGCCTTTCGCTTGGCACTCTGGTAGTGGAAGCGGCTGAACGCTCCGGCGCTCTGATTACCGCTTTCTCTTCATTAGAGCAAAATCGCGAGGTTTTCGCTGTTCCCGGCAGTATTTATTCCGAAGCCTCAATCGGGCCCAACAAGCTGATAAAACAAGGGGCAAAACCAATAGCTAAGGCCTCTGAAATTATGGAAGCCCTTGACCTTAGGGAAGTAAACAAGTATATTAATAATAAAAAAATCATCCCTGATTCAGCCGAAGAGGAACTCTTGCTCACGCATTTAAGCCGCGAGCCAATGCACGTTGACGATCTTACCCGCTTGACAAAACTTCAGGTGGCTGCTATAAATGCCGCATTGACTATGATGGAAATGAAAGGATTGGTAAAAAATTTGGGGAATATGCAGTATGTGCTTGCGCGTTAAATTATTATAATTTACAGTCAAGGAATTTAAATATTCCCGACTACTGTTAGTGCCCTTCGGGCATAACTTGAAAATTTTATTATGAAATTAATAATAGTTGAAAGTCCAACCAAAGCAAAAACAATTACCAAATTTTTGGGCAAAGAATACCTGATTGAATCATCATTCGGCCATATCAGAGACCTTGATAAAAAAAATAAAGGTATTGATATAGAAAATAACTTTAAACCAAAATACATAATTCCCGAGAAATCAAAAAAACACGTAACAAAATTAAAGGCCCTGGCTAAAGAAGCAACAGAAATTATACTCGCCCCGGATGAAGACCGGGAAGGAGAGGCAATTGCCTGGCATCTCCTTGAGGCTCTGAAAATAGATAATAAAAAAACCAAACGGATCGTCTTCCACGAAATCACAAAAAACGCGATTTTGCATGCCTTGGCTAATCCCAGGGAAATAGACATGAAAATGGTTAACTCCCAACAAGCCAGGCGAGTACTTGATCGGCTTGTCGGCTTTGAGCTATCACCTTTTTTATGGAAAAAAATTACTTATGGATTATCTGCCGGACGAGTGCAAAGCGTGGCGCTTAGGCTTGTTATTGAACGAGAAGAAGAAATAAAAGCTTTTAAGCCTGATGAATATTGGAGCATAGAAGCGGATCTAAGCAAATTGGACAAAGCAGGCACAAGCGAAAAAGCGGCTATGAACATTATAAAAGCCAGACTGAATAAAATAAATGATAAAACTTTAAACAAGCTTTCCATTAAAAACCAAAAAGAAGCAGACAAAATTACTACTGAACTTAAAGGCGCTAAATATATTATTAACAGCGTTATCCGAAAACAAACGAAAAAAAATCCTCCCCGTCCGTTTACAACTTCCACTCTGCAGCAAACCGCTAATCGCTGGCTCGGATTTAGCGCCAAACAAACAATGATGGTTGCCCAAAAACTCTACGAAAAAGGCCATATCACCTACATGCGCACTGACTCTGTATTTTTATCTGACAAATTTTTGAGTGATGCGAAAAATTACTTGCATAGTTCTCTGGGCGAACAATACGCTTTGATCCAACCGCGCGTATTTAAAACAAAGTCAAAAACCGCCCAGGAAGCGCATGAAGCTATCAGACCGACCAACGTATCAGACGATCCCTCCCAAATCAAAACTAAACTTGATAAAAATCAGCTAAGGCTTTATACTCTTATTTGGCAAAGATCAATAGCAAGCCAAATGCCGGAAGCAATACTTGACGCAACCGCGATTGATATTAATACTGTAAGGACCCAAAATTTTGTGTCCCTACAATATCAATTCCGAGCCACCGGACAAATCTTAAAATTTGACGGCTATCTAAAAATTTATCCGGAAAAATCAAAAGAAATTGAATTGCCAATAGTAACGGAGAAAGAAAAGCTGGAACTTCATAAAATAATCAAAGATCAGCATTTTACCAAGCCGCCGGGAAGATATTCAGACGCCGGATTAGTAAAAATTCTTGAAAAATACGGGATTGGTCGGCCTAGCACCTACGCGCCGACAATCGCGACTATTGAGGCTCGCAACTATGTTTCAAGAGACGAACAAAAAAAGCTAATGCCTTCCGCTATCGCGTTCACGGTTATAAACTTATTAAAAAATCATTTTAAAGATATTGTAGACTACGCTTTCACGGCTGAAATGGAAAATAATCTGGACAGTATTGCCAGAGGAAAGCATGAATGGCAGGAAATCATTAAAAATTTCTATGAGCCTTTTCATAAAAATCTTAAATTAAAAGATAAAGAAATTAATAAAAAAGATATTATGCCAGAAGAAAAAACAAACGAAATTTGCGATAAATGCAAAAGCCGGATGATAATTAAATCCGGCCGATTTGGAAAATTTCTCGCCTGTAGCAATTATCCTGAATGTAAAAATGTAAAAAACTTAGACGCAAACGGCAAAGTAGACAAAGAAAAGGACGAGCAACTAAAAGAACTTAAAAATAAATACAAAAACGAAAAGTGCGAAAAATGCGAGTCTGACATGATAATAAAAAGCGGAAGATTCGGTCCTTTTTTGGCTTGTAGCGCTTACCCAAAATGCAAGAACATAAAAAATATCAAAGAAAACAACAACAGCACCGGGGTTAAATGCCCGAATTGCGGAAAGGGAGAAATCGTGCAAAAACGAAGCAAGCGCGGCGTTTTCTACGCCTGCGACCAATAC
>DAOVXE010000107.1 GCA_030636285.1 Candidatus Falkowiibacteriota bacterium
CCGGGCCCTGCGCTATAACGGCGGCGCGTTAATATCCGAGGTTAATAAAAATAATCTGGCAGCCGTGAAAAAAGGTTTTGTTAATCTGGAAAAGCACATTGAAAACCTGCAAAAATTTAACGTGCCAATAGTGGTTGCCTTGAATATTTTTATCAATGATAACAAAGCGGAAATTGAATTTATTAAAAATAAATGCGAAAGCCTGGGGGCATCATTTGCCATCTCTGAAGTATGGGAAAAGGGCGGCGTTGGCGGTGTTGATCTGGCCAACAAAGTCATTGAAACGCTAAAGAATAAAAAAAGCGATTTTAAGGTTCTCTACGACGAGAAACTGGCTATTTTGGAAAAAATCAATATAATTGCCAAAGAAATTTATGGCGCGGCCAGTGTAAACTTTACGCCAAAGGCTTTAAAAGAGATCAAACGTTTGGAAGAGCTTGGTTTGGACAAAATGCCGATTTGCATGGCTAAAACCCAGTATTCCCTTTCTGACGACCCTAAAAAACTGGGGCAGCCGAAAGATTTTGAAATTACTATCCGCGAGATCAGGCTTAGCGCCGGCGCCGGCTTTATTGTCGCGCTGGCCGGAGATATTATGACCATGCCCGGCCTGCCCAAAGTGCCGGCGGCAGAGAATATTGATATTGATGAGACAGGAATCGTTCATGGACTTTTTTAGAAAATATTTATATTTTAAATATAAAAAGTAATGTAAATTTTTAATATGATGAAAAAAATAGATACTATTTTGAAAAAAATAATTGAAACATGCGATCCTGTTTCGGTGTTTCTTTATGGCTCGCGTGCAAGAACAGATTTTTTGAAAAGAAGCGATTTTGAAATCGGTATTTTAATTCCAGAGGATAGATATATCAGCAGAAGTGAAATAAGAAAAAAAATTAAAATGGACGATATGACAATTTATCCATTCAGGCTTAAAAATTTTAAAAAAGGTATTATAGATACTCCTTTTCAAAAAGCAATTTATCTACGCGAATTAATTTCATCTGGAAAAATTTTATATGGAGAAAAGATATTTGAGAATATGAAGCCGCCTTCAATAGCTGTTTTGGATATTATACAAGATTTAAGGTTTAACATTGGCTATGCTTTCGCTTCAATGCACTCGTATAGGAATGGAGATAAATTTACTGCATCTTATGAGTTTTATAAATCATGTTTATTTGGAACCAGGAGTTTGTTGATTTTGAAAAAAAGAAAATTTGCTTTATCTTATGATGAAATATTTCTGCTATCCAGAAAGTTAGACATTGATATATATTCTGATTTAGTTAAAACAGCCTACGATTGTAGAGCTGGTAAAACAAAATATGGCGAAAATGATTTATTTCAAAATATTTCGTACTTAAATAAGTTTATTGAGCCTGAAATAATGAAATATTTTAAGAAATACGGAAATAAAATATTAATCAAATAACCCATAATCCCGCTACTCAACTGCCCTGCTTTGACCCGACTAGATTGCGCGTTCATTTTACTCTAAAATCTCGGGATTTCTTTTTATGGGCTTGACTAATCGTATGTAATCGTATATAATCAGATATATCTAAAAATATATGATAAAAGACAGATTAAACAAAAGAATAAAGATTTCAAATGAGATGATCTTGAAAATTGCTCAAATTGATGAGTTAAAAGGGCGATGGAGCGGCTCTCTTTTTTTAAATCCAAAAATTTTGCATCGGTTGAAAAAAACAGTGATAATTACGAGCTCGGCTTCATCCACTCGGATTGAGGGATCAAAGATGACGGACCGGGAAGTAGAGCGTTTTTTGCGTGGAATTAAACAAAAAACGCCAAAAAACAGAGACGAAGAAGAAGTGGCCGGATATGCTGATTTGATAGGAAGAATTTTTGATAATTATAAGAGCCTGAAAATCAGCGAAAATAGAATTCTGGAACTGCATAAAATAATGCTGGCTTTTTCTAAAAAAGATAAAGAACATTATGGAAAATATAAAACCAGAGATAATACCGTGGTTATTGTTGAAAAAGGTAAAATTAAAAAAATTCTTTTTAAACCGACCGCGCCGTGGCTGGTAAAAAAAGAAATGGACGATTTATTTGAGTGGTACAAGGAAAGGCAAGAAAAAAAAGATTCACATTTATTAGTGATAATGGCAAATTTTATTTTTGAATTTTTAGCTATCCACCCTTTTACTGACGGCAATGGACGGCTTTCGCGGGCTTTGACCAACTTGATGATGCTGCAAAACGGTTATGGCTTTGTTCCTTATGTTTCCTTGGAAGAAATTATTGAGGAAAGGCAGTCAGAATATTATTTGTCTTTAAGAGAGACGCAAAAAAATCATAAAACCAGGAATGAAGATATTACGCCCTGGTTAAACTTTTTTCTTGATGTTGTTCTGGCGCAAACTAGAAAATCCCTGGATTTATTAAAAGGGAAAGAAAACAGAAGATTACTTTCTGAAGCGCAGGAAAAAGTTTATAATTTATTTGTTGATGATATTGAATTAAAGGTTTCTGAAATTCAAAAGAAAATAAAAATTCCATTGCCAACAGTAAAACAATCCGTGTCTAAATTGGTAGAATATAAAATGTTAGAAAAGAATGGACAGGGTCCGGCGACAAGATATAGAAAAATAATAATTGAGTAAATAACAAAATGATTTTTAATATAAATTCAGAATTTGATTTAACAAAAAAGCCCGCGTGGCTGGATGATTTTCGCGCAAAATATGATAAGCCATATCGCTATCATGTAACGCTTAAAACAAGCGCCTATTTGAGCGATATAAATTTTGAAAATTTAAAAAATGAATTGTCAGGCATAGCAAAGCGGCATCAAAAAATTAAAGTTGTTTTTAATAAATTATTTATTAGCACTACTTCAAATGGCGGGTGTATAATGATCAAAGCTGACAGGAATAATGAGCTGCTTAAGCTTCAAAAAGAAATTTCTGAAAAATTTTCAAAATACGGAAAGCACACAAGAACGGAGTATAAAAAATTTGAAAAGAATTTTAATCCGCATATTACAATCGCAAGACGCCTTTCCCCGGAATTGTTAAAAAACGCGAAAAATGAATTACAAAAAGATCTGGCATGCGAAGCGTTGATTGAGGAAACCATACTTACTATAGTAAAAAAAGATTCGTTTGATGAATGGAGCAACCCTAAAAATAAATCATTTTACAAGTTAGAAACTGTCTAAAAAGTCGCTTTTACGGCGAAAATTTTAATTTATGCCCATACTCTTAAACGGTAAAAAAACAGCTCAAATTATAAAAAATGAGCTTAAAGAAGAAATAAAAAAAACCAGCTTTACACCCGGCTTGGCTGTTGTTTTGGTTGGTGAAAATCCGGCTTCCCGGGTATATGTCAGGCATAAGAAAAAGGCCTGCGCTGAAGTGGGGATCAAATCTTTTTCTTATGAGTTGCCGGCTGAAACCACCCAGTATGAACTTATGGAATTAATTGAAAAACTGAATCTTAATAAAAAAATCCATGGCATATTGGTGCAGTTGCCTTTGCCCGAACAGATCAATGAGCAAAAAATCATTCAAAGCGTTGACCCAAAAAAAGACGTGGACGGCTTTCATCCGCTTAACGCCGGCAGGCTGATGCTGGGCCTGCCCGGCTTTCGTCCGGCCACGCCTTTGGGGATCATTGAGCTTATCAAAAGATACAACCTGGACCTGGTCGGCCAGCACGCGGTGATCGTGGGCCGTTCTAATATTGTGGGCAAGCCTTTATCTCAATTATTTTTAAACGAACACGCGACAGTGACGATGTGCCATAGCAAAACAAAAAACTTGCTGGAAATTACCGGACAGGCTGATATTTTAGTAGCCGCTCTTGGCCAGCCGCGGTTTATAAAGAAAAATATGGTTAAAAAGGGCGCGGTTGTAATTGATGTCGGTATTAATCGCCTGCGCAGCGGCAAATTAGCCGGCGATGTTGATTTTGATAAAGTTAAAAATATTACTGAAG
>DAOVXE010000022.1 GCA_030636285.1 Candidatus Falkowiibacteriota bacterium
AAATACTAAAATGAAAGACATGCAGGAATATGCACAAAGTCTTGGGTTGAGAAATGAGGATGACAAAAATAATGACAAACCATACTATTCACTTCAACATTGGTATCCAAGAATTTGGGATGATTGGGCAAGAAATCATGACGGCGCAACACCAGTTGAATATTCATCAAGCAAAGAGGGCGTAGATATTGACGAGGCAAAGGGGAATGTGAACATTAGTCGTCCTTTAGTTCCCGATTTTATTTTTAAATATACATTCAGAAAATTTATATGTGCGAATGTAATTAATACTAGTATTTATCGAGATGAAGAGTTGTTTGCTCAAGCATTCCCAGTAGACGCCGGGAAAAATGTGCTTAAGACTATTTCAGAGTTTGGCAGTTGGAAAAATGAGTGGAGGATTAGTAATAGAGGGATAGTTAAATTAATAGATTCTTATCATTCATTGCGATGGAAACTTCCAAAAGCGCAAGATGTTTTTTTCTCATGGCTAAAAGATTTGGGATGGGAGCCAACATTGTCAACGCCTGGGAAAATTGCAAATAAAATGTATAAACAGCTTGAAGGTTGGGTGTATGTATTAAGAAACAAGGGTCTAATTGATTTTTTTGAACAAATAAATAGAGATAAATATAAAAATAAAGGAATGCCCGTGGGCGAAGTCATGAGCAAAATTAATAAATTGAAGGCTGGAGATAATATATTAAAAAGATTAATGGAGATTAATGTATTTAAGTTGGGTATTACTGCTCAATGTCCAGAGTGTAGTAAAAAATCTTGGCACAATTTAGATAGTCTTAAGGAAAAAATTACATGTTCTAAGTGCCTTGAGGAGTTTGTTTCAATTGGAAATATTGAACAAAGCCAATGGGCATATAAGACAACGGGCCCCTTTAGTATCCCGGGATATGCTGATGGTAGTTATAGCGTGCTACTGTCATTGAATCTAATTATGAATGATATTCACAGTCATAATTTTTTAACAACGCCGGTATTTAGTTTCAATGCTAAAAAGAATAATATTGAGATTGAGGCAGATTTTGCTATTTTGTACAAAGATAGCGGAATCAAGGGCGAAAATAACGGTGTTATATTTGGAGAATGCAAAACATTTGGCAATTTTGAAAAAAAAGATTTTGAACGTATGAAAATTATAGCAGAAAATTTTCCTGGAGCAATATTGTTATTTAGTACACTAAAAAATAAGCTGACCACTAAAGAAAAAAAACAAATTACAAAAATCGCCCAAAAAGGGAGAAAATACTGGAAAAATGATTTACCAATTAACCCTGTAATGATTCTAACTGGTAATGAAATATTTAATCAATTTGGACCTCCTACTTGCTGGAACGAATTATCTAAGGAGAAAAGAGATTATGATTTTTATAGTATCGTTGAACTGTGTAATCAAACGCAAAGAATATATCTTGATTTGCCAAGATGGGAAGAAGATTGGCACAAAGAATGGGAAAAACGGAGAAATGAAAGAAATATTAAAAAAAGACAACAAAATAACATAAAAAAATAAGAGCTACTGCCAAACGATTATTATGTTTAAGAAAAAATAAAAATAAACAATGAATAAAAAAATCACAACAATTTTTTGGCTGTTAGTATTGAATTTTATCATTATTCCGTGTCAGATGTTTATACTTCCAGTACGAGGATTACTACAGGGTTCGGAGTTGTTTTTGGTGCCGTTTATAACTTTTTTTCTTTTAGGTTTAGTTTTATTGATTTTGACTTTAAAAAGCGAAATAAAACAGCCGTTAAAAAAATATTTGTTGTTAACCAGCGTTTCTGCTGTCGGAGTTTTAGTGTTTGTATTTTTGCATAACGCGTTTTACGCTTTGGGAGTTGTGGCGGAAAATATTAAAATATTAAAGATATTAGCCGAAGCGTTTCATGTCATCTTTTTCTTTATAGCAATAATTATCGCCCCGATCGGATTTTTAGTGGGAGTGATTGGGAGCATTAAATATATAACCAAACTAAACCAAACAAATGAATAAAAAAATATATTTAACATCTTTAAAATTATCAGCGTTGCATGCTTTATTTTTCAGTACAGCAATCGGGATTTATTATTTATCAGTTAATGTAATTTTAAACGCGGAAAAGCTGTTTGATGTTTTGTTGATTACAATATTTTTCAAGTTAGCCATTCTTATTGTTTCTTTTATCTTTGCTGTAAAAATTATAAAAAAGAAAAACAATGAATTATTTATTAATCAACATCGGCTGATATTGCTTTTTTATGCGGTTAATATTCTTTTTTCTCTATTGCTTGTTTTAATTTTTTTGATAATTTTTAAAGACGTGCACGTAGGTTCTTTTTTATTAGGCAGTAGCCTATTATTGACGTATGTATATTATTATTTTTCCCGGCTGGTCTATTATCTGGCTTTTTACGGCAAATTGCACAAGACGATAGCGGTTTTCACTATTCTTCTGGCAACCGGATATCTATTGCTTTTAATTTTGCCGATTGTTAATTACAATAAGGTTTACAAAGAAACGCAAGTAAAGGCGGATTTTACATATTTTCATTCCGTGGATTTGAGCGAGATTGCAGGGGAACGTGAACTGATTGATCGGAATTCGGCTAAGGATATGGTTGAATTGATTAACATGTTAGAGACAGACGAAGAGATAAAAGATGAGGATGAAGAGTTGTCATATATTTGGCCGACCGATCAGGAACTAGCCTTGCTCGGACGTATAGCGAACAGCGCTTATCTGGGATTTTCCCGGGAATATCTGCCGGAGAAATTATATCAAACCGGTGATAAACTGGTAGTGCCGTTAAACGGCCTTAGGTCTTTCAGCCGCGGAGCGGTTAAGCTGGCGAAAAGCGAAGCTGAGCTTGGCCATGTTGAAAAAGCGCAAGCGGTGTTGAACGATCTTCTTTATACCGGCAACCAGATGATAAGCGCCAAGGACGGAATCTTAATTGGCCGGCTGGTTGGACAGGCGATGATGGAAGCGGTCTTGGGAGGAGTGACAGAAATTTACGGCGAGGGGAGTCGGCAAGCTGAATTGGCGAAGGGTGTCCATGATGAGCTCAATGCCATGCGCGATGGCAGTCGTTTGCTCAGGACATACGCCACGCACATGAATAATGAAATGATCCCGACGGCCGAGTCCGCAGCCGCTTTTTTCAAGCATTTGGAAGCGCAAAAAGACAATATCAGCGGTGACATGGACAGACAAATTGCAGGGGGCATATTCCCGCTTTATTATGGTTTTGACCCGTTACATTTTAACGACGTTCAGCACTTGAAAAAAATGGAAAAATTAACCGTATCGCTTTTGGCCGCGCCAATCCTGGCGCTGTTTGAGCTCAATATCGGCAAGGATTTGATGATATATCGGGAAGCCCGGAAGCTTTCAAGGGAGCCCGGCCACGAATTTTTAGACTTCTTTTTTAAAACTTCTTTTTCAGATTTTATGAAGAGACGAGATGAAAATCATAAAAAGGCGATGGAAATTACTTTGTATGAATTTTTTAAAACCAAGTAAAAATAAAAAATCCGAATTCATTTCAGCCAAAATTTTTAGATATCAATAAAATTTAATCTAACAAAATAAACCATGAATCAAACAATAATCAAAAATGCATCTAAAAATTTTCCCAATATCGCTTCATGGATAGAGGATGCGACAATTGAGATAACCCATGAATATGGCAACGGTATAGTAGTCAGAGCCATTGACGAGGGCGGGACAGTGTTTGAAAACGAAAACTGCCATGATTTTAATGATGCCATGCATGCCCTGGATGAAGGTATTAAAAAATGGTATAACAAGAATATGTAATTATGACAAAAAAACAGACTTGGGTTTATAGCCCCAAAAAAGAATATAACAAAGTATCAGAAAACGCAAAACGAGAAATCAAAAAAATTTGCGATGATTTTATTGAACATAAATTGAGGCCAAAATATTTTAAGTCGCCACAAAGAGAAAAAAGAGAATTGCTTAATATCTATTCAAAATGGCATAGAAATTTTATATATTTTATCGCTGTGATTAAGGATGATGATCCTAATGCTATTTCATCTCAATATGAAGATAAATTCGCCCGCCTTGAATATAGGAACAAAGACAGGTTTTTACTGGCTTATTTCAGGCATACAGGGGAGTGGTTTGAGCTTACTTACGGTCAGGGAATGACTTTAAAAGATTGCCTTGAGCAAATAGAGGATATGCTACATTTTGATATCATCTATTAGGCTTTAGAAAAATTTTATCACCCGATAAAGACGCACTATGAAAAAAATAACCAAGGAACAATTGAAATATATTTACGGCGCGAGGTGGGATTTTTTTACCAAAAAAATTGT
The DNA here is from genome assembly GCA_030636285.1 of Candidatus Falkowiibacteriota bacterium. Next base: position 4,347 of record DAOVXE010000022.1, read on the forward strand.
CAACAATTGTCATTGTCGTTGCGCCAGCCGTGGTTATAGCGCAAAAATTATTGATTATTATATTTTTCTAGACGATTTAAATGATGTTTTGCTTAAAGGTAAATGCGCTCAATGTGGCGGACCGGTTAATCGTTATCTGGAAATCGGGGAAGTGGAAGAATATGCGGAAAGAATTCAAGATGTAAAAATGAGCTTAAAAAAATATCAAAGTTGAATAATAATGACACTGTGATATAGTAATAATAGAATTTTTATTAAAATTATGACCAAATTAGAAATAACAAAATTAATCAAAAAATCGGAATCCGAAACTTTTGAGAAAAAGCCGTCTTTGTCGGATATAGGCAGAATCACGGAAGTTGTCTGTTCTTTGGCTAACCACAAAGGCGGACAGGTTTTAATTGGAGTGAGCGACAATGGCAGAGTCGTGGGTATTGATATTGGCAAAAATACAATTGAAAGATTAACAGATATAATCGTTGACAATACCGAGCCGAAAGTTTATCCGGAAATCTCAACGCTTAAATCAGGTAAAAACAACCTAATCCTGATCGTAGTCAAGCCAAGTGAACAAAAACCGCACACCGCTTATGGGCGACCGTTTAAAAGAGTGGGCAAAAATACCAAGCTGATGGCGCAGAGTGAATATAAAAGATTGCTACTGGAGCAGAGCAAGGATAAATTTCAGTTTGATGCCATGGAATGTCCGGGAGCCGCTTTTGCCGATATTGACGCAAAAAAAGTAAAAGAGTTTTTAATGAGAGCTAAGGAAGAAAGAAGGCTGAAAATAAATCCTAATATAAATGTTAAAGAAGCATTGATTAAACTGAAATTATTAAAGAACAACCAACTAACCAACGCGGCCATCTTGATGTTCGGCAAAGAGCCGCAGGAGTTTGTGCTTCAGTCAGAGGTAAGGTGTGCTAAATTTAAGGGGACATTGGCAGTGAAACCATTTATTGATATGAAAGTAATTGAAGGTACCATGGATGAGCAGATTGATTTAGTGGAGAAATTTATTATGAATAATATTAAAAAGAGCGCTTGGGTTGTGCCGGGACAGATGAAAAGAGAAGAAAAATGGGAGTATCCTTTGGGCGCGCTTCGGGAGGCTGTCATTAATGCGATTTGTCATAGAGATTACAGCTCAACTTCAAACGTACAAGTCAGAATACTGGATGACCGGATTGAAATATGGAACCCGGGGAATTTGCCCGAAGGATGGACAGTGGAAACACTAAAGAAAAAGCATGAATCAAAACCGAAAAATCCGTTAATCGCCAAGCTGTTTTTTATGATAAAAAATATTGAACGATGGGGTACCGGCATAGATGATATGATTCGGGAAACAGTCGGACATGGTTTGCCGGAGCCAGAGTTTGAAGATACTAAAACGAGCATAATTGTTACATTTAGAAAATATACACTTAGCGGAGACGATTTAATCGGATTAAACGAAAGGCAAAAAAAGGCAATCCATTATTTAGTCAGGCATGGGAAAATAACAAGTAAAAAATATATTATACTAACAGATGTTGGTGAAAGGACGGCAAGGAATGATTTATCGCTGATGGTAAACATGGGATTATTGCAAAAGAAAGGCAAGACTCAGGGAGTGTATTATATCATTCGGCAATCATTCGGCAACATTCGGCAGGGAAAAGATGAAAAATAATAATTTAACTTTGCTACTTTTTTTTGTCATTAAACGAATAAAACCCATTTCCATTTTTGAATATCACATGATCCAAAACTTCAATGCCGAGCAGTTGCCCGGCTTTTTTTAATCGCTTGGTTATTTCAATATCAGCTTCAGATGGGGAGATATCACCGCTTGGGTGGTTGTGAAGAATAATAATTTCTGTTGAATTGTATTTTATGGCTGGCCGGAATACTTCCCGTGGATGGACAATGCTGGTAGTTAAAGTGCCGAGGCTTATAAGCTCGCATTTAGCTTTCTTTTTGACCGGGCTTAAATAAATCGCTATAAAGTGTTCTTTGTACGGATCAATAATTAATTTTTTGGCCATTTGAATAGCCCCAAAAGATGTAATAAATTTAATTCCGGAAGAAACTAAAAAACCGTTCCAATTTTTTGGAACGGTTTTTTTAATTTGGCCGAACGAATATCGGTGCTTACCAAAACGTAAAAGTGAAGTGTCAGGTTTTTTTCTTTGAGTATTCATATCAATCAACAACCTATCACATTATAAAATATAAGCCAAGTAAAAAATAGCTTAAATTAAAGTAAAAATCAGCAATCTTATATTGACAGAGCAGACAAAGCGTGCTAAACTGCTCTATCGATCAATAAAATGTATATAAAAATTTATAACAAATCAAATAATTCTAATAAGGCCCTCCTCGGAGGGTCTTTTGTCTTTTTTAAGGCGAAAAAAACTTTATATTTTCTTTATATTTTCTTTATCAATATTTTATTTTTAAAACTTGACTTATATTGAGATGACGTTATTATACACCCCCAGCAAGGGTGTTTTAATATATTTAAAAATCAAAAAGACGGCTAACAGTCCGTCTTTTCTAGCTCAAATAAAGGAAATGCAGTCCTTTGCTTGAGTTGAGTTAATTTTAGCATGGGTAGGTCTAATTATACAATAGGTATGATTTTCTTATTCAGCTAACAGATGCGATGAACAAATCAAACCACAAAGCTGTGGGCAGGTATTGCTATGGCGGAAAAATTTACGCCGGGCAGTGCGCTCATTGCGGAGGCGAACATCATTTTACAATTGAGCAGGTACAGGAGTTGGTAAACAATAGTTATATCCGACCCCAAACAAAATTGCAACAAACAATGAAAGGTCGCGTTGCAGTTCTGCAAAAGGCATTCAGCCTATTTTTGTAAGCCCTGATCAAACAGGGCGTTTTTAGTTTTATGAAATTATCAGAAGCAGGACTTATTTTTTTTAAATGGTGCGAGCTAGAAAAAGATTATTCCAAAAAAACAGTGTGCAATTATGAGCATCATTTCAGGCATTTTTTTGAATGGGCTGGAGACATCAATTTAAAAGAGATTGATGATGAGTTTATTTTGAAGTATAAGAGCTATTTGCTTGATACGAATAATGCTTATCAGAAAAATAAGAAAATAAAAAAGTCGACAGTGGGAGAAAAGATGAAAATAATCCGTAATTTTCTTTTGTGCATGGATCTTAAAGAAATAAAAACATTACATCCATCTCGAGTGCCAAAAGGCGTAAGAGCGGATGACAGAATTGTGTTTTTTACTCAGGGAGAATTTAAAAAAATGATTGCAACAATTAATACTGCCAATATTGAAGGTAAGAGGAATAGGGCAATACTTGAAGTTCTTTTTGCTACAGGCATGAGACTGGAAGAAACTATCAAACTAAATAAGGACATAAATGTTGATTGCGGAGAGGTGGTTGTTCAGGGTAAATTTGATAAAATTAGGACAGTGTATCTTAACAAGAGAGCAATGTATTGGATTAAAGAATATCTCAAAACCAGAGATGATAATTATCCGGCGCTTTTCACATTTGTAAGAAAAAGAAATGAATGGACTGAAATTAATAAAGGCAGAATCGGAAAACGGTCATTGCAGGAAGTAGTCAAGAAATATGTGAAATTGGCAGGGCTTAGAAGCGATATTTCAACTCATAGTTTCAGGCATTCATTTGCCACGCACATGTTGAAACAAGGAGCTGATCTTCGGGCGCTTCAGATGTTCTTGGGTCACAGCGATCTTAGAAGTACTCAGGTTTATACTCACTATGTGAACCCGGAGCTAAAAGAAATCCACGGCAGGCTAATGAATTTTTAGCCTGCCGGCAAAATTAAATCCTTGCATTATCCCACCGTTATGGTATAGTAATAGTAGATTTACAATAGAATAAGTAAAAAAATAGTATTTTTTAGCAAGAACGGAGAATAATCCATACATCCGGCATTTATTCGGAAAAAGATGATGTAAGTGGTAAAATCGTTAAATTTTATTTATCAAATTTTATTAGTTTAATAATTTTTTTAATAAGATAAGTTTAAAGGCGGTTAAAATAACCGTCTTTTTGTATCCTTGTTTAATATATTTAATATGACCATTAAAGATATTGATATTATTTTGTATTGTAATATACTGTTAGTATGCAATAAAAAATATTAAATAAAATATGCCGCACATATATTACGAATTATATTACCATATAATTTGGAGTACAAAGAAAAGAGAAGATTTAATAAATGATAATATTGATAAGCTTTTAAAGAAAAAGATATTACAAAAGATTGAGGAACTTGGCGGTAAATTATTGGAATTTAATTCCCATGTAGACCATTGTCATTTATTAACGACTATTCCTCCGCATAAAATTAATATCTCAGATTTTATCGGTCAAATTAAGGGATTTAGCGCTTATGAAATTAACAGGATTAAAGGCGAACAATATTTAAAATGGCAGCAGGGTTATGGAATTTTGTCTTTAAGTAAAAGCGG
>DAOVXE010000145.1 GCA_030636285.1 Candidatus Falkowiibacteriota bacterium
GTAATATATTATACCAAATTTTTGTTGTTTAGTGAAGAGCAAAATTTTATTGTGGAAAAGTTATTTAAAATAGTAATTTTATAAATTTATTTTATGACAAAACACTTTTAAAATATTGGCTAATATTAAATATATAAATATATTATAATAATTATTGTAGAAAATAACTTGACAAAATATGCAATTGTTTTACAATTAGATCATTGTTGTAAAAATTTCGCAACGAAATATTATTTCACAAAAGGTCTTATGAATATTACTTTATTAAAAAAACTTGGACTAAGTGAAAAAGAGGTGCGTGTTTATCTTGGCTTGCTTGAGTATGGCGCCAGTTCGGTTCGCTCATTGTCTGGCGCAATTGGGCTAAACCGCGGTACGGTTTATGATATATTAAAGAAATTGCGCGATTTTGGCTTAGTTAGTTATTATCATCATAAAACCAAACAGAAATTTATCGCTGAAGATCCCGGCAGGCTGGCAATCCTTGTTGAAAGAGAAGAGCAGCGGATAAATAAGATAAAGGCCGATCTTGGCAGTTTGATCCCTGAGCTTAAATCAATTCAGGATAAAGGCAGCCAGGGGCCGACCTCTAAATATTATGAAGGCAGAGCGGGAATTCGTTTGATCCTTGAGAATGTATTGCGTAGCGTTGCAAATTCAAACAGCCGAGAATACTATATTTATTCCGCCACTAACGCGAGCGAAGATATTTACTGTGCTTATCCTGGTTTTACCAATGACCGGATAAAGGCGCGCGTCAATGTTAAGGCCATATCGCTGGCCAAGGGCGGCAGCACCAGCGGCATGGATGAAAGGCGCTGGCTCGGGACTGATGAAGATTCCGCCACTTTTTGCCTGATCTACTCGGGAAAGCTAGCATATATTTCCAGAGACAACAAAGGCAAGCCAGTTGGCGTTATTATTGAAAATAAAATGATATATGAAACACAAAAAATAATATTTTTAAATCTTTGGCGTCTATTAAAAAAATAATTAAACAAAAAATATGTGTGGAATAGTTGCTTATATTGGTAAAAATAAAGCTTTGCCCATCTTGCTTGATGGGCTAAAACGTTTGGAGTACCGCGGTTATGATTCAGCCGGTATAGCGGTTTTTAACAATAGCATTCGCAGTGTTAAAGCTGTTGGAAAAATTAAAGCGCTGGAAGAAAAAATTAATAAAGAAAAGATTAGTGGTAAGTTAGGCATTGCCCATACCCGCTGGGCCACCCACGGGGAGCCGAGTATAACAAATGCCCATCCCCATACCGACGACCATAAAAAATTTTGGGTGGTTCATAATGGAATAATTGAAAATTATCAAGCCTTAAAGGACAAGTTAATTCAAAAAGGGCATAATTTCAAATCAAAAACCGATACCGAAGTAATCGCTCATCTGCTTGAAGATTTTTATAAAAAAGATATAACCGAAGCTTTAATAAAGACATTAAAACTGCTTAAGGGAACTTACGGTTTGGCCGTAATATGCAAAGATGAACCTGATAAATTGTTGGTTGCCCGCAACGGCAGTCCGCTGGTAATCGGCGTTGGCAAGGACGAAACCATTGTTGCTTCAGACGTGTCGGCTTTAATCCGTTATACCAGGCAGGTTATATATTTGGATGATGGAGAAATCGCGGAAATTAATCAGAATAATTTTAGGATTATCAATACTCAGGAAAAAGAGATCAAAAAAACAGTTGAGGAAATTGAATGGAATCTGGAACAAGCCGAAAAATCCGGTTACCCGCACTTTATGCTTAAGGAGATTAATGAACAGCCTGAATCAATTATTAATTCTATTCGCGGCCGGATGATAATTAAAGACGGCAAGGTCAAGCTGGGCGGGCTGGAGACAATAATGGACATAACCCGTTTTATTGAGAAAATATCAATTGTTGCTTGCGGCACGGCTCGCCACGCCGGAATGGTCGGGCAGTTAATGCTTGAGGAATACGCGAATTTGGAAACAAATGTTGAGTTTGCCAGCGAATTCAGGTATCGCAAGCCGATCATTGACCAAAAAACCGCTGTTATCGCGGTCAGCCAGTCCGGAGAAACAGCTGATACTTTGGCGGCCATGCGGGAGGCTAAAACTAAAGGGGCTTTAACCCTGGGCATAGTCAACGCGGTTGGCTCAACCATCGCGCGCGAGACCGATGCCGGAGTATATAATCACATTGGTCCGGAGATCGCGGTTGCCTCCACCAAGGCTTTTACTTCGCAAATCGCGATTTTAACTCTTTTCACGGTTTTGTTCGGACGGCAAAGACAGATGTCTATGGTTATGGGCAAACGAATTCTGGAAGAGTTAAATGCTTTGCCTGAAAAAATTAAATTAATAGTTAAGCAAAACGATAAGATAAAAAAAATTGCCAAAAAATATTATCAGAGCCAACACATTTTATTTATGGGCAGGAAATATAATTATCCGACCGCTATTGAAGGGGCTTTAAAGCTAAAAGAGCTCTCATATATTCATGCCGAAGGCCTGCCTTCAGGCGAAATGAAACATGGCTCAATCGCGATGATAGACAAGAATTTCCCCAGTATTTTTATCGCCCCTAAGGACAGTGTTTACGAAAAAAATTTAAGTAATATTGAAGAGATCAAGGCAAGAAGCGGGCCGGTTATTGCTATTGCCACAGAAGGAAATAAAGAATTAAAAAAGTTGGCAGATGAAATATTTTATATTCCCAAGACGCTGGAAATGTTAACTCCGATTTTAGCGACTGTCCCTTTACAGCTTTTTGCTTACCACATGGCATTATTAAATAATAAAGACGTGGATAAGCCCAGAAATCTTGCCAAGTCGGTAACAGTTGAATAATATATGGCTATAAAAAAAATTGTAACCATTGGCGGCGGAACCGGACAGCCGATTGTGCTGGCCGCACTTCGCGATATTAAAAATATTGATATTAAAGCGATTGTTTCCACTATGGATGATGGCGGCAGTACCGGGCGGTTGCGCAGGGAGCTGGGAATTTTACCCCCGGCTGATCCATATCGCTGCGTGCTGGCCTTATCCCCGCATCAGGAGATTTATGCGCCATTTCTGCGTAAACGCTTTAATCGCAATAAAAAACTAAAAGGGCACCGGGTCGGCAACATACTTTTGGCAATGCTTGATCAATACACCGGCAGTTTTAAAGAGGCTTTGCGCGCTTTGGAAGAAGTGGTTGAGGCAA
>DAOVXE010000141.1 GCA_030636285.1 Candidatus Falkowiibacteriota bacterium
AGAAATCCAGATGGCTAATTCGGCGGTTGCCAGCCGGCTGAAATTGTTTATCAATTAGTTTGCCAATGTCTCGTTTTGCTTCCAAGCCTAATTTTTCAGCCAGGTCTTTAATGGCCTCTTTTTTATTTTTAAGAAAATCCTCAAAATGAATCAGAATAAAATTTTTTTTACGCAAATTGTATATATTAGCGATCTTATTCCAACGAACGGCCAAATTTTCAATATAATTTCCCTCCTTTTCATTAAGCCAATTAACCCTAAGCGCCTTTTGCCAATTAGGCTTTAGTTTGGCAAATTGCTTCGCGCTGATATCAGCTTGATCGCCCGGGATGTTTAAGCGGTTTAAAATGCTTCTAATATTATCCCTTGGGTCCCTAATTATTAAAACGAATTTGGCTTTATTAAAATTTTTTTTAAGTTCATTGGAAAAAAAAGTAAGCTCCGGTGATTTTATAATATTTTTGGAAAAATCCAGTTTGTTATTATTAATAAAATCAACGAATGTAATTTTTTTCTTTTGGAACAATTCAAGGGCGGGACGGGCGTATTCATTTCTTAGGTCAATTGATGCTTTTTGTCCCGTGTGGAGAGCAAGCAATGTGGCAATAACAGTGGAGCCGGATTTTTGATTACCCAAAATAAAGATTGGATGTTTATTGATCTTAGGCTTGGTAATTTTCTGCCAGCAGCAGCGGAGCAAAAATAAATTTTTTTAACCGGCCTGGGAATATGGCGGGCAATGGCATTTAGCCGGGATCGAAGATAAATGATTGATGTTTTTTTGGCCGATTTCATACGTTATTCTTTAATTAATTCCTGATAATCTTTTTCCATTCCATAGTTAAATTTTTGCATAGCCGGAGAGCAAAATTTATCCAATATTTTTATTTTTTCTTTTGGCCAATCGCGCCAGCTGCCAATCACGTTGTTCTTTGACTTATGCACTCTTTTGGCTAGTGTATTTTTTATGATCATTTTGATATTTTTTGGCATTGCCTGGCCGCCTAATGAATTGGATATAAAAAAATTTACAAAATTATAGAAATTTTCTTCCTTTTGAGAGGATAAAAATAAATCCTCAAAGCGAAAAATTTTTATTTGAGGATTGTTTTTCGCGTTTTTAAGAATAAATTTATTAACATAGCCCCATAGCCAGGCAAGCTTTTCAAATTGGCCAAAGCTTTTCCACTCTTTGGCAACTTGCGTGTCACCAGCCATTAACGGAGTCAAACGATTGCCAAGAAAAGAATGAATATCGCTTTGATGATATAGGGCTTTAAGGTTCATCCAGGAGCGGATCCAATCGCGCGGATCACGGACAATATAAGCGGCTCGCGATTGCTGGAACGCCAAGGGCAGCGAGTCAAGCAGCCCATGGTATTGATAATTTGATTCTAAATATATTTTTTCGGTTTTTGTTTCAATATATTTTTTTCTTGCCTTAATTATTTTATTAGCCGCAACTTGCGCGTTAATAATGCCAGCCAGGCGAAGATTGGATATTTGCATTATGCTCTGGCAACCGAACAATTTATTTGTAACCGCCCCTTTTATTCCGATCTCTTTTATTGCTTTTAGTATTATTTTGGGATTAAGTTTTTTTATGATAATTTTTCCCGGTTCATGAACAGCGTAAATATCCTGAAAGTTATTGGAAAAAAAATCAGCCAAAAAGGTTGTGCCGGTCCGGCCCAAAGAAGTAATTATAATTGAAAATTTATTGATCATTTTGTTTAATTAATTGATTCTTTAGGATTCATATTTTTGTAAAACCAAACCATAAAAATAGAACCAAGAGAGAATATCCAGATCATTGTAATAGCCCGATCAATGATCGCTACCACAGCCGCGTTTTCCGGCGACAAGCCGTATAAGGAGGCTGTAAAAGCCATTAAAAGTTCCCGAAGGCCAAGCGAGGCCGGGGTTAGGCTAACAATTAAAGAAAGTATGCCGACCCCGGCAATTAAAATCGCCTTGCTAAAATTAATGGATGAGAATAGGTATGAGTAAAGAAAATAAATTCTCGCGCCGCTTAGGATCAGGGCAAAGACGTTTAATAATATAATAAACAAAATAATACGGCAATTATTTAAAATCGGCAATTTATCAAGCAGAAATTTTTTGGGAATAAATTTTATTTTTTTAAAAATTCGCGACTGGAAGTTGATCAAGGCCAAAAGAGCGGCCGCGGCGGATATAATGGCCAGATAAAGCAAAATTATATATAAGTTAAAAGCAATATTTTTACTAAAAACCATTAAGAGAAGAGAAATCAGCGAAACCGTGAAAGCCTGGAGAAGCGACAATATGGACAAAACAGAAAAAAAGGAACGGAAAGACAGCTTGTAATGATTTTTAATATATTTAGCCCGCATAATCGGCCCGGCTTTAAAAAGCAAATAATTAAAAATACGGCTAACCAATATCAAGCCAAAATATTCCTTAAAACGCAATTTTATTTTTTCAATTTCCAAAATTTTTTTAAATGCCAGGCCGTTAAGGAAAAAAATCATTAAAGTTATAAGGCTAAGTATTATAAACCGAAGCGAGTCAATCTTATTAATCGCCTTGAAATCCGCCATGTGTTTATAAAGAAAAATATAAAGAGCGGCACTGAGAACAATAAATATTAATATTTTTAGAATATTATTTTTCATACAAATTAATGTATTGCGGAATAATTTTTTTCCAGTTAAATTTATTTATGACCGTGTCTCGGCCATATTTGCCTAATAGTTTTCTTTTGTCTTTATTCCGAAGCAGATCTATGGACATTTTTGCAATGGCCTCGCTGTCTTTTGGAGGGACAATAAGGCCGTTTTTGTTTGGTATGACAATATCAATAATTCCGCCGGTGGCGGTAGTTATCACCGGAGTGGCGCAGGCCATGGCTTCAATAAAAACAATGCCAAAACCCTCGGTGTCATTGTCGTCAGATACAATTGACGGGCCGATAAAAATATCGGCAAGATTATAGTATCTTGGTATTTGGCTATTGGGAATTGAACCCGTAAATTCAATATTTTTTTCCAAGCCAATTTTGGCTGCTTCGGTTTTTAATTTTTTTTCCAGCTGGCCATAGCCAACGATTAAGAGTTTTGTGTCTGGAAAATAATCAAGAATTTTTGGCATGGCTTTGATTATATAGATCACGCCTTTTTTGGGCGCCAGTCGTCCGACAAAAAGAAGGCAGTGTGATTTTATACAATGTTTTTCTTTTAAGC
>DAOVXE010000155.1 GCA_030636285.1 Candidatus Falkowiibacteriota bacterium
AACTCAGGCTATTGAATTATTAGATACCATTTACAAAATAACTGTCACATTGCCTGAATCTGGAAAAGCAGAAACTATTTTTGCTGATCTAAGCGAAACTCAATCAGAACTGCTTAGGGTGACCCAAGTTTGAAGTCAAGAGTTTACATTTATCTATAGTTCGTATTTTTTTATATTCTCGTTGGCAAGTTCCTGGATGATTTTTAGCTGGGCTTTTCCTTGCGGAGTTTTAAAAAGATGGGCAAAACGGCCCTGCATTTTTAAATATTCATCAACCTTGGGAGCCGGCTTGGGGACAGCCAGTTTGTTGGTCAAATTTCCATTTTCATATTCAAGCACCGGATATAATCCGGTTTGAGCCGCCAGCCGTCCGGCTAAGAGAGCCTGGTCCGGTTTAATTCGCCAGCCCGGGATGCAGGGCGTCAGTATTTGAATATAGGCGGGCCCTTTAATATTCGCTGCTTTAATTATTTTTTTCTTTATATCATTAATGTGGCCGGCCGTGGTTTGGGCCACGTATTTAAGCCCATGCGCCAGAGCAATAGCGATCATGTCTTTTTTATTCTGATGTGAGCCAATAGCGTCAATGGTCGGCCCGCTGCCGGACGGGGTGGTAGTGGTGCTGGAGCCCCAGGGGGTAGCGCCGCTGGCCTGCATGCCGGTGTTGGAGTAGGCTTCATTGTCATAACAGACATAAAGTATATTTTCGTCCCGCTCCCACATGCCGCTTATCAGGCCAAGGCCAATATCAAAAGTACTGCCATCTCCTCCCTGGGCAAGAACTTTGATTTTTTTTCCGCCAGCCGGCGGATTGCCTTTTTGCTTTAACGCCGCTTCTACGCCGGAGGCGATTGCGGCCGCGTTTTCAAACAAAGAGTGTATCCAGGGCACGCCCCAGGCGCTCTGCGGGTACGGGGAAGTGGTAACTTCCAGACAGCCTGTCGCATTGGCGATTATCGTGTTAGGCCCCAGCGCTTCAATTACGGCCCGGGCGGCCATATTCTGGCCGCAGCCGGCGCAGGCGCGGTGGCCCGGAGCGAAAAGGTATTTTTTTGACTTAGTTGTTGTTTTTGTAGTTATGGATTTTGTAGGCATGTTAGAGAATTTATAATTTATAAATTTTTGTCATTCTGATCCCGCGAAGCGGGAGAAGAATCTCGTGGTTATTTTTCGGGATTCTTCACTACGTTCAGAATGACAGGTATTTAGTTTACTGGTAAAACCTGTTTAACGTCTTTTATATTTTTTATTTTATTCAGTTGGCTGATGAATTTGGAAGCGTCCAGGATCTCAATAAGTATCGGCTTGGCGGCCGGGGAAAGATGAATAATAACATTACCCACTTCCCGGACATGGCTGATTTCGCCTTTGGCGATCTCCCAGCTTACTATATTGGCTTCCGCGTCGTAAATCATATTTCATATAACACATAGCACGCAACATATAACACAGTGCTCTGTATTTTAAACTTTTATTGGATAAAAAGTTACTACCCGAATAATATCTTCCTGCTTTTTATAAACTACTTTTATTTTTTCTTTGCTAACGGCCAAGTAATTGCCTTTTTTTCTGATTTTATCCGGTGTTTTAATAACATCCTCAATTTGTTCGCGCGTAAAAAACACCTTGTATTTATTCAATATCTCAAATTTTTCTTCCGCGTATTTGGTAAAGTGGATCATGTTTATTTTTCATTAATTGTATTATATTTTTCATTGTTAAAATCATCTAAAGCATTATTGGCTTTTTCTTTTATAATGTTTTTTATTTTTCCTTTTAATGATACATTAGAGCCAATTTTTTTATTATTTTTTTTGACAATAAAAAAAGGGATTTTTATATTCTTAATAATAATAAATATAGCTAACACTCTGGCTTGCTGTTTCTGTCCTATTCTTATTTTAACGATTAGACAATTTTTTAAATCAATAAATGAATTAGCCAATAAAGCATCTCCTTTTCTAAGAATTTTTTTATTAAGCACCCTGTTAATTCCCAGGATAACATCATTTATTTCTATTTTTAATGATTTTAGCTGTTTTTTAAATGATTTTGTTAAAATAATCATAAACCGTTAGGGTATTTTTTAATAACCGCGCCGGCAAGTTTTTCAAGTTTTGAGGTTATTTGTTTATCGCGGCAAGCATCCATGATAATGGAGTCAAAGTATTCATCGCTATGCTCATTTATGGCGAATTTTTTAGTTTTAACAACATTGGTTAAAAATGTTTTAATTAACGAAGAGAGAGGCAGGCCAAAATTTTTAGCTGTATCTTGTGCTTGTTTCTTTAATTTTTGGTCAATTCTAATTGTTAATTGAGCTTGTTGCATATTGTTTTATATTGAGATTTATTAATGTATGTGCATTGTATATACATTAATAATAGCAGATATATTTTTTGTGTCAAGCATTCTTTATTATAATGTTATTTATTTGGGAGGGGGTTATTTTTCTACACAATTGAGGTAAGCATTACATTTATATTCAGGGAACCATTCAAAAATAATTGACATACCGCAATGATCTTTGCAGGATTGGTTTGTAATAAAAGTATTTCCGTCTTTACAGGTATGTGTAACACCATAGTCACAACGACAACAACCACTTTTTATATTGCTTATACATTCATAATCCCCCCCTGTGCTTATTTTAGCGCATGTTTGTTCTTTAGCGCATGTTTGTGTGCCTGTTGGACATATATATTGGATAGGTTTTGTGTTAGGTTTCGCGGTCGCGTTTTTGGCCCCGGTTTGTGGATCGCAGCAAGTTATGGTCGGCACTACTTTTGTTAGCACTATAGGTTTAAGTTCTACCAAAGCCGGGTTGATCATGTATAATAGAGTGTAAGAGACAAGGGCAAGGACCAGGCCGGTCAGGGCCGAGCCGATATAGCCTTTGGCAGCATCTACCTTGCTGTTGTTGCCGCCGGCCATGGCCCAAAGAAGGCCGCCGTAGATTATTACAACAGTGGAAAATATTCCCACTATCCCGATCGCGTAAGTGTAAATCGCCTTAATATATTTGCCCAATGTGTCAGGAGTGACGTTTATT
>DAOVXE010000157.1 GCA_030636285.1 Candidatus Falkowiibacteriota bacterium
AACAATAAAAACAACTGACATAATCGGCAAAATATCAGCAAAGATCCTAATAGTATTAATCGCGGCGATCGCGAAAAAATCAGGATTGATAAAAAATCCTAAAATATAAATTAACACCATTATACTTAAGAATTTTGTTGTACCAAGAATTTTTACTTTATTTTTTTCTTTAATCATGAATTAAGCTGAATATCGCAACCGTTAACACGGCAATTATAATCGCAAAAATAAAATTAATAATATTTCGTGTAATCGCGAAGCGTTTGCCTAAAAATTTAGCTTCCAAAGGCAGCATAAACACACCGACCGTTGTCCAGGCCAGAATAAAAGCGGTAATCGCGATCAAGCTAACCCCTTGCTTAAGCAATTCGCCGCCAACCACATAGCTTGTCAAAGGCATGCCAAAAGAAATTGAACCGGCTCCGGCGCCCAGCAAAGGGTCAACAAGCCAATGGTTGGTAAAAATCCTTGAATATTGCCCGGCAAAACCCAAATTTATCAAATTTACCAGCAAAAAAATCCCGCCAATCATCGGCAAGGCAACTTTGAAATTATTAATGGTTTTAATAAACGCCTGTCTCATATTTATATTTTACTTTTACCAGTCAGTTTGGTCAAATAAAAAACAAATTGCCAATAACCTTATTGACTTAACCGCTAAAAAAACCTAAAATATAATTGTATATTTGAAATTAACAAATAAATAAAATAATAATCATAAATACATGAAAAAAACACTATTTACAGCATATATAGAGCAAGACGAGGATGGCGTTTTTATTGGCTCTGTTCCATCTATGCCAAGTTGTTATGCGCAAGGAAAAACCCAGGAAAAAATGCTAAAAAACTTGCAACAAGTACTAAAACTCTGTCTTCGTAATTCGGATTATAAAGAAGTGGAAAAAACCAGATTTGTGGGTATTCAAAACTTAAAAATTTCTAATGCCTAAACTTGTTCCAATCAAACCTAAAAAGTTCATCAAAATTCTGGGTGAACTTGGTTTTTCTGAACGTGATGCCGAAGGGTCTCACGTGTTTTTTAGTCATCCAGATGGCCGCACAACTGTTATCCCAATACATACAAAAGAAATGAGCAAAGGGCTACTCAAAAAAATACTCAATGATATCCAACTCACAGTTGAAGAATACGAAAAATTAAGAAAATAAATAAAACTTCGTTTATTTGGATACATATTAGATAAAATTTTTACCAGGCTCTCCACATAACAAAGCTTGCTATTAAAAAACCACTGCTTCACTAAAAAGACAAAATTAATAAAAATCCTGGCACCCCACCCCAAGCTTATTTAATGCTTGATTTTTTATTTTATTAATGTATGGCAGGTAGTAAGGCGAGCGGGCGTAATATCCTCCAGAGGGCGGACAAGTGTTACGTAATTGTTACGTAACAAAAAAAAGATTGTAAAGAGCTCAAAAAACCTTGACAAAATTCAAGAATTATAGTAAAATAACAAATTGCTAAAAATGTAGCTTGTTCTTTTTATTATAGTCCCTTTTATATCTCATCAGGCGGATATAAAAGGACTAAATTAATTACCTATAACTAGCCCTCATCAGGCGGGGCAAGGAGGCGGAAGTGGAAGAAAAAATTAAAAAAATGTTGGCAAAAACAGCAATTATTTACCGCTCGTACAACAATAAATATATTGTTGACGCGGTAAAAGCTGCCGATAGGTTTCCTTTCGCGGCTATTTTTGTAGCTGTTAATGAAAGTGAAGACCACGGCGGCACAATTGGACAAGGCGGCTGGCTGGATCAGTATTTAGATGATCCTCGGTTTTTTTTCCAGGGAATTAAGAATTACACCTGGAGCGTGGCATTGAATGAATGTCTTAACACTATTGGACTGTTGTCTAACAGCGGCCATGACATTCAGTATGTTCTAAATTGTTCGGTTGAGACTAAGTGGAGGGAGAAAGATTTGGTCGACATGCTTAAGGCTATACAAGATCCCAATATTGGCGCTGTTGGAGCATCGTTTATGCTCAGTGTCCACAGAGAAATTGAGGAGCTGTTTGGCAAACCAAAAATTCACTCCAGCGAATTTGGCCCCTCATACCAAAAGGGCCGCAACACTTTCATGCTGTTTAAAAGAAGTGCGCTTAGCGAGAATCTAGGTTTTCGCACCCAGTGTGATAGCTGGGGCGGCATGGAAGATTATGATTTTCTTCTGCGTATGACGGCTGGCACCAGGTACAAGTTTAAGTATCTGGACATAAAAGTACCCCTGCATTGGGGAGTGAGAAATTTTCACGCCAAAATCAAGCTTGAGCAAGAGGCAATGCTCAAGATTATTTTTGATCTGCGCAGACGGTTTAAAAGAGGTTCGGTGCAACGATTGCAAATTGATAATGCAATCCGCGAGATGGGCCTCTCGGAGTGGGCCAAAAAAAATCGCATTGAATTAATGATGGAATAATACCAAGGCCACCATGGGCTTGGAGAAGTAACATTTAAAGCGGGAACGATCTTTGTTCCCGCTTCTTTATTTTGAAAAACAAAAAATCCCTTAGAGCCTGTCTTAAATCGGGATTTGTTTAGGTAATAAAAATTCTATTTTCCGGCTAAAACAATATTCACGCTGCGGCGCTGATTATCGCGCAAATAAATAATATCAATTTCATCCCCCGGGGAAAAACGGCTGATTATTTTATTTAAAATATTGCCGTTTTTAAGCTCAATATTATTAACCGAAATAATCGTATCCCCTGCCCTTAAGCCAACGCGCTCGGCCGGAGAATCTTTCAAAACAGCTACGCCCTTGGTGTCAGCCGTAATCAAGGCGCCGAACATTTTACTTGTTTGATCTTCTTTTGTTAATTGGCTCAGGTTAATATAGTTTACTCCCAGAACCGGCCGTTTTATTTCCTTTTCGTTTAAAAGGCAGTTAATGCAGGATAAATAATTGCCAACCGGCATCAACTGTCCCTTGTCATTAATAAAGGCCAATAGCTCGCTGCTTAAATTAAACACAAATGAACCCACAAACTGTTTTGGCACTGCCTGCTCCGG
>DAOVXE010000081.1 GCA_030636285.1 Candidatus Falkowiibacteriota bacterium
AGCGATTTACACGATTATTAATTATATTTGGAATGTTGTCCGCAGCGTTTCTAAGAAGCGCATATTGGTAATTGACGAAGCTTGGTGGCTAATGCAGCATGAGGATAGCGCGAAATTTATTTTCGCGCTGGTTAAAAGATGCAGAAAATATTATTTGGGCGTGACTACTATTACGCAAGACGTAAATGATTTTTTGGTTTCGCCTTACGGCCAGGCTATTGTGACTAATTCGTCTTTGCAGTTGTTGTTAAAGCAGTCAAGCGCTTCCATTGATTTAGTGCAGAAAACTTTTGTTTTAACCGAGGGGGAAAAATATTTATTGCTTGAATGCGGTGTCGGAGAAGGAATATTTTTCGCAGGCACAAAGCACGCCGCCATTAAAATAGTCGCTTCTTATACGGAAGATCAATTAATCACATCAGATCCTCGGCAGCTTTTGGAAATTGAAGAGGCAAAAAAAGAGTTTGCGGAAAATTTAGGGCAAGAAAACAATCAGGAAGACGAAGAAGACGCTGTTAAAGATATGGAAATAGCTTAGCTATTAATTTTAATAATAATAATTCGCATGTCCCGCATTCGTAGAGGCGGGTTCGCAAAGCGAATAACTAAATATATGCAAAAAAAAATATTTGGTTTTATAATTATTTTGGTCGGAGTGGTATTGCTTGCCGGTATTATTTATGTTTTCTTTGCCGGAGATTTTTTAAATTTAATACGCAAAACAAATGATGATTCCGTGATAAGTGATAAAAATAATGAAATTCCGAAAGCGCTTAATATTGACGAAGATCAGATAAATTCCAGCCAGGACAGCGCAAACAAAGACCCGAGAGAAATTACGATTGGCGATTTTGATGAAAATAATACAGTGGCAGAGGAAGTTCAAGTAGGCAAAAAGGATTTAATAAGGATTGCCGGTTCTTTTGCGGAACGTTTTGGAACTTATTCCAATCAATCCAATTTCGGCAACATCAGCAGTTTGAAAATTTTTATGAGTTCAAAAATGAAAAAATGGTCGGATAGCTATATAAAAGAGCAAAAAGAAAAAAATTACGATACATCTATTTATTACGGCATAACAACCAAGTCTGTTGCCTCGGAATTAAAAGATTTTGATGATGACTTAGGTTTTGCCAGCGTATTGATTTCTACCCGCAGAAGAGAGGCAACAGGAACCATGAATAATTATTCCAACACTTTTTCCCAAGATATTTTAATCGGTTTTGTCATGGAAGACGGAGCATGGAAAGTTGATAGTGTTTATTGGAGAAAATAATTTATGCTAAAAAAAATAAATAAAAATAAATTTTACGCGTATTTTTTTGTCATAGCGTCGCTATTGGCTTTTTTGTTTTTGTTTGGCATTTATTTAATTTTTTATTTAAATAATTATTATAATCGCTTGATTGCCGCAGATGAAAAAAGTTACTCCAAGCAGGTAAGGCAAATAGACGCTGATACTTCAGATCCTTTTATTACCAAGGTTCCTAATTTGAAAGACATGATTAAGGAGCCGATTTTGCGGAAAGAAGATCCTGTTTTAGGTTTTGCAGAGGCGCCGCTTACTGTTTTTATTTATTCTGATTATGATTGCGAGTATTGCGCTGAGCAATTGGAAATGATAAAGGCAAGTGTAGAAAAGCATGAAAATAAAATAAAATTAATTTGGAAAGATTATCCCGAATCTGATTTTACTTCCGTGTCATACAGGGCGGCTGTTGCCGCGCGCTGCGCCGATGAACAGGGTTTGTTTTGGGAATATAACGAGAGACTATTTTCTGAGACAGCAAATTTGAGCCAAACTACATTCAGAAAAATAGCCATAAAGACAGGCTTGGATATTAAAAGATGGCAAACCTGCATTGACAAAGGGTTAGTTGAAAAATTAATTAATGACAATATTTTTGAAGCCGACGCGTTACTAATTAACGGCGTGCCATTTGTATATGTTAATAATCAAGGATATTTGGGAGGAATTGAAGCGGTGGAGTTGGAGAGATTGATTGAGAGAACGCAAGTATCAAGTACATCAAACTCCCTAGTAGAAAATAATAAGGAAACGGAAATAATTCCTATAACGAAATATGGAAATTACCATAAAAGTAATATGTATATTTATTATTTGGGAACTAAAAAAGAAAACAGAATAGAAAGCGTAGATTTATCAACTTTTACCGTCATACATTCCGCTAGATATAGTATTGCCAAAGATAAAAATTATGTTTTTTGGGGGGATAAAATAATTGAAAATGCTGATCCTGAAAATATTGAGTATCTTGAGTGTAGTTTCTCAAAAGATAAAAATAATATTTATTCGGCTAATAAAATTCTTGGGAATATTGATGTTGGAACTTTTAAAATTATTAACTGTGGCGACGAAAGAGATCTTTATTATTTAGATAAAAGTGCTGTCTATAATTTGATAAGTTTTAACAAAGATGGTACTTGGGAAAAAAATAAAATTATTCAAGGCGCTGATCCTGATACCTTTGAATATTTTCCAGAAAGACATAGCCTAACTGATGGATCAGGATGTAGTTATGCAAAAGATAAAAATAATGTATATTTTGGTTCTGAAAAATTAATAAATGCTGATCCAGCGGTATTTACACTTTTGATAGATAAAGGAATTTATGGTAAAGATAAAAATAATGTATATCACGAATCTAAATTAATAGAAGAAGCTGATTTGAGTTCTTTTGAACCCATAGATTATTATTATTCGAAAGACAAACATTATGTTTATAAAAATGGTGAAATAATAGAAGGCGCAGATCCAAATAATTTTGTGCCAAATTAGTAATCGTTTTTATAAAATCGATTCAAGAGATTAACTAAAAAATGCCAAAACAACAAAAAACAATTTACGAATGTTCAAAGTGCGGCGCGCAGTCTTCAAAATGGATTGGGCGCTGTTTGGAGTGCGGTTCTTGGGGGACTTTGAGCGAGCAATTTGTCGGGGATGGGCGTGAAAAACAAAAAAATATGTCCGTTTCGGCTAAGATAATAGATTTGGAAAAAATAAAATCACAGAATTTAACGAGAATGACTACAGGGATAGGTGAGTTGGATAGGGTAGTTGGCGGTGGAATTGTTCCAGGATCTTTGCTTTTGCTAGCAGGCGAACCGGGAATTGGAAAATCAACGCTATTGGCGCAAATGACAGACGCGATTAACAAAAAAAAGTATGGAAATATAATTTATATCAGCGGAGAAGAATCACCCATCCAGGTAAAAGATAGGTTGGAAAGATTACAATGTGATGTTAAGGGCGTGCAATTTATTAGTGAAACTGATGTTGAAAAAATAATTCCGGCTATTTTAGGTGGTAAGCCCTCCTATGCCAAGGCTTCGGAGGACAAGCCCGCCGACGCTAAAGCTATGGCGGGAAAACCGGTTTTGGTTGTAGTAGATTCAATCCAAACTATGTATTCATCAGAAGTGCCATCGGAAGCGGGTGGTATTAATCAAATAAGGGCTTGCACGATAAAATTTTTGGAATTAGCCAAGGAAAATAATATTGCCGTGATTTTGACAGGGCACATAACCAAAGATGGGTCGGCTGCCGGACCGAAATCTTTAGAGCATATTGTTGACGCGGTTTTGTATTTGGAAAGCCAAACCGGACATGATTACCGCATGCTTAGAGCATCAAAAAATCGTTTTGGCTCGGTTGACGAATTGGGAGTTTTTGAAATGACAGGACAAGGTTTTAAAGAAGTAAGCAATCCTTCCGCGGTTTTTTTGGATGATAAAGTTCAGTCAATATCAGGATCGGTGGTCGGTGTTATTATGGAGGGCACACGGCCGTTTTTAGTGGAGGTGCAGGCGCTGGTTACAAAAACGGTTTTCGGATATCCGCAGCGTAAGTCGTCCGGGTTTGATTTGAATCGCTTGCAGGTTTTAACGTCTGTATTAACAAAGCGTGCCAATATAAATTTAACCAATCAAGACGTAATTATAAATATCGCCGGCGGATTAAAAGTAAGCGACCCAAGTCTGGATTTGGCTGTTTGTCTGGCAATCTCCTCTTCGCTTTTAAACCAAGTTGTTGACAGAAAAACAGTTGTAATCGGAGAGGTCGGTTTGGGCGGTGAAATCAGGAAGGTTGGAAAATTAAAAGAGCGTTTAAAAGAAGCCGAAAAGCTCGGATTTAAAACTGCAGTTATTCCAGATACGGTGGTTAGCTATAAAAATTTACGAATAGTCAAACAAGGCAAGCTAGAGGGGATTGTTAGGAATTTTTTGTAAAAATTATTAAGAACGGCGTTTTTTTCCACAAATCCCAGCATAATAAATCGGAATAATCACAAGCGTCAAAATTGTAGAAAACAACAATCCGAAAATTATAGTTAAAGATAATCCGCGCCATAGTTCGCTGGCGTAAAGCAAAGGAAAAACGCCGACTATTGTTGTGATTGATGTTAAGAAAATCGGCTGCATTCTAGCAGTTCCGCCCTCAATAATCGCTTCAAAAAATTCCATTCCGTCTTTGATGTTTTTGTTTATTCTGTCAATCAAAACAATTGAATCGTTAACAACGATTCCTGACAAAGAAACCAAGCCTATAAATACAGTAAAAGAAAAAGGCTGGCCAAGGGCATTTAACCCGATAAT
>DAOVXE010000114.1 GCA_030636285.1 Candidatus Falkowiibacteriota bacterium
ACATTTGGCTGTTAAAAAAGACCCGATGCTTAGAACACTGCATGGCATGAGGGCCGGTGAATTCAAAAATATTAAGAAGTATAAAAAAGAAATTGGAAGGATAATAGAAAAATTGGAAAAATCGTTTATAAAAATTTTGAACTCTAAAAGTTTTAACAGTAAAGCGATTGAAAATATTTATCTTATTAATTTGGAAAAAAATGTCAAAAGAAACGGAAATAAAAATTGAAGAAATTAAGCCGTATAAGAAAAATGCCAAAAAACATCCGGTCAAGCAGATCAGACAGATTGCGGACAGTATTAAAAAGTTTGGTTTTAATCAGCCTTTAGTGCTTGATGAGAAAAAAGTGATCATAGTCGGACATGGGAGATTTGAGGCCGCTAAAATTCTTAAATTAAAATCAGTACCCTGTGTTATCGTCAGCCTGTCGCCCAAACATGCCAAGGCCTACCGGCTGGCCGACAATAAGCTTAATGAGAGCGACTGGGATATGGATTTGGTGATTGAAGAATTAAAAGAGCTGGATGAGGATATTTTGGAATTAACCGGTTTTGACAAGGATCTTATGGCAGAGATTGAAGAAGATGAGTTTGACGCGGAAGCGGAATATAACAAAATAAAAAAGCCAAAAGCAAAAGTGGGAGATATTTATGAGTTGGGGGATCACAGATTAATGTGCGGTGATTCAGCTAAAGCCAAAGACGTTGAGAAATTAATGGGAGGCAAGCTTGGGAGGATGATATTTACGGATCCGCCTTACAATGTAGATTATAAATCGCCGGGCGGTCTTGATTACAGTTCAACTAGATTTGGAGGAACTGGCGGAAAAATATTTAATGATAAAAAAACAGATGAAGAGTGCTTGAAATTTTACACGGAAGTTTTAAAAAATTTGTTTGATTTTACTGCGGATGACGTAACCATTTATTGGTGGTTTGCCAATAAAAATAATTGGATAAATCGGGAAGCATTTAAGGGATCGGGCTGGCATATGAGCCAGATTATAATTTGGCTTAAAAATTCAATGGTATTTTCACGAGGGCAGGATTATCATCGACAATATGAGCCATGCATGCTGGGCTGGAAAAAAAAGAAAAGCCATTATAAAAATAAAAAAATAAATAATTTAAAAGATGTGTTCAATCTTGATTTTGATGATTTTAGCGAATTAATGGATGTCTGGTATGAGAGGCGTGATGCTACCCAGAAATATGTTCATCCAACGCAAAAACCGCTTAGACTGCCTGAACGGGCGTTAAAGAAAAACAGCGAGCGGGGAGATATTGTGGTTGATTTATTCGGCGGATCCGGATCAACTCTGATGGCTTGCGATCAGCTTAAACGAAAATGCTACACCATGGAGCTGGACCCGAAGTATGTTGATGTCATTATTAAACGCTGGGAAGAATATACATCTAAAAAAGCCCGCTGTTGCTAAATCTATGGCCGGTAAGCAAAAAAATATGATTTTTTACTGTATTAGAAAACAAGAATCAATAAAAACAGGCAAAGTGTTTAATTATTGCATGAAAAGAAAATGTAAAAATTACCGTATATTCAGAAACAAGACAAGGCTGGATAATTATTGTCAAAAAATAATAAATATGCAGAAAAGTTACCCAAATTAAAGTTAAATTATCATGAGTAAATGTAACAAATGTAACACTATAAAAAAGGAAAAATCTCCGGAGAAAAGACCGAGGGTTATTGCTCGTACCAAAAAAAACAAAAAATTGATTTTGGATGAGTTGGAAAAAAGCAAAGGTATTGTAATCGTGTCTTGCAAAAGAGCGGGCATAAGCCCAAAAACATATTACGAATGGATAAAGCAGGATAAGGAGTTTGCTCAAAAAGCTGATGAAGTGGAGTGGACGCAGAGAAGTTTTGTGGAAAGCAAGCTTATAAGAAAAATTGCCAATGATGATACCGCATGCATAATATTTTATTTAAAGTGCAATCACCCGAAATACAAAGTAAAAAGTGAAATTGACGTAAACGATTCGCGTGAGTTGGATCAAATCAGAAATGATTATGACGGCCTGATCAAAAAATTAAAAGCAAAAGGAGATGTTAAAAATAAAATTGCCAAAAATACCAGAAAAGGAACGTGAGATAAGCCTATCACTGCTTGCTCATTTCAAAATAGAGGAATACAAGGCAAGCGAAGTGATAACCGAGGGGCAATTGATAATTTTTTGGGCAATAGTATTCAGGCATTTTGAGTATATTCAAATAATTGCTTGTACCCAGTACGGTAAATCATTAATAGTAGCATTGGCGTGCATAGTGGTCAGCTGTATTCAAGGGGAATTAATTCCGGTTGTAGCGCCAAAAAAAGAGCAGGCGAAAAAGATAATGCGTTATTACATTGAACATATCGGAGACAGCGCGATGTTTAGTTCGTTACTTGAAAAAAAGGACAAAATTGACATGCTCAGGCAAGAAGCAAGCAAGGACAGAATTGTTTTAAGAAATGGAGGAGGATTGTTTGCTTTAAGCGTTGAGGCAAGGAGCGTGGTGTCTGGTGTTAAGTCTGTTATGGGCGAGGGCGGGAGAATTGTAATTCAGGATGAAAGCGCGCTGATACCCGATGAAATTGAGGCTACAGTATTCAGGATGGTGGCCGGCAAGCAAACAATCGGGGAAGAACGCAGACAGTCATGCTATATAAAAATCGGCAACCCATTTCACAATAATCATTTTTTGACAAGCTGGAAAGACAAGGATTATTTCAAAATATACATTGATTGCTATCAGGCTTTGAAAGAGAAGCGGTATACAAAAAAGTTTTTAGATAAGGCGTTAAAATTGCCTTTGGCAGATATACTTTATAAATGTTTATTTCCCGATGAAGACGATGTGGACTTAAAGGGTTATCGGAAGTTGATGACAGTTAAAGAGCAGGAAGAAATGTTTTGCAAAGACAAGCCAAGACTTAAAAAAACAGGAAAGAAACTGGGGGTTGATGTGGCGAGAGGAGGAAATTGGACAGTATTTGTAATCAGGGGCAAGGAAGAAAAAACCGGATTACACAGAGCGTATATTAAGCGCAAGATGAAAACCAGAAATACAATGAAGATAGTTGAAGAGATTGAGTTAATTTGTAAAGAAGAAAAAATTGATTATTTTGATGTATTTGTGGACGTGATAGGGGTGGGAGCCGGCGTGGTTGATAGGTTGGAGGAGGTTGGAATTTATATTAATGCTTGTCGTGCTAACGACAAGCCAAGCAAAGACGGTAAAAATTTATACGTAAACATAAAAGCCGAAGCAAATTTTAAAGCTAAGAAAATGTTAAGCGAAGAAAACGGCAAGGTTTACGGCGGGGAGTTTTCAGAAGTTGATGAGATTAAATGGAAGATAGCCAGCGGAGGAGATGGCAAGATTCAAATGGAGAGCAAGGATGATTTACTTGCTCGCGGAGTACAAAGTCCTGATTTTTGGGATTCATTATGTTTTACCTTTTACGAGCGCAAAGAAGTTGTCCCGCGAATAATAAGTTTGTAGCAATTTTTATGAATATTTTTAAAAGATTATACCAGTCAATAACCAGCAAAGGGGCAGTGCCGTTTTCGTTTTTTGTTAATTCCGGCATCATGGCCAGCGTAATCACCAAAACGGATGCTTTGGATTTTTATAAGTCATGGGTTTATGCCTGTGTTGCAAGGCGTAGCATGGGATTGGCGCAAATTGAGTTTAAATTATATCGGCTTAAAAAGAACGGAGATGTGGAAGAGTTAATTGAGCATGAATTACTGGAGTTATTATATCGAGTTAATCCGGAGATGACTAAATATAATTTTATC
>DAOVXE010000002.1 GCA_030636285.1 Candidatus Falkowiibacteriota bacterium
AAGGGAGAACCGATATTTACGATAATGAGCGGGTTGCACAAATGCAAAAAATGTTTGAAAATATGGTTTCGTCAACTTTTGGGATATTTCATCCTGATGATGAGATTAAGTTCATAGAGACCACTAAGACAGACGCTTACCAGATTTACAACGAGTTAATCGGGCGTTGTGATCATGCCATTACAAAGCTTTTTTTGAGCCAAACCGGGACAACGGATGAAAAAAGTTTTGTCGGATCAGCGGCAACACATGAGCGCGTTATGGAAGACCTCGTTTATAGTGACCGCCTTGACCTTTCTGAGTATTTCGCAAATATATTGATACCCAAATTAAAGCGCCTTGGCATTATCGCCCCCGCCGTTGATGTTTCGCTTACATGGATCATTGAAGAACATTTAAGCCTTATTGATTGGGCTGAAATCATTAACAAGCTTGCCGTACATTATACCATACCAACCGAGGAAATCACAAAGCGGTTTGATATTGAGGTTGAGGAAAAAGAGGTTGAATTACCCGGTGATAAGGGCGCGGAAAATGTCAAGGACATAATGACCAAAACGCAAAATTTTTATAAAAAGTTATGGCGCGAACAATAGCAGAAATACAGGGCGAAATGATTGCCCAAAAAGAGGTAACGCCCGAATTGGACGGGCTTACAAGTAACTCAAGTACGGCGATTTGGCGCTTGCTATTTTACATTTGCGCGGTTGCCATTAAGGTCGTTGAGGATTTATTTGAAGTACATGACGCGCAAATTGAAATAAGAGCAAAGGAAATACTTGCCGGTACAACTCAATGGTATGCCGCCGAAACGCTTTTATATCAACATGGCGACGACCTTAGTTTTAACCGGCTTACCGGTCAATTTGGTTATGAAATTGATGATCCCGACAAACAAATTGTTGAATTAAGCGCTTGCATTGATGATGCAACCGGCGCGGTATATGTTAAAGCCGCAAAAATAAATTCAGGTACGGGATTACCCGAAAAATTAAGCGGCGATGAATTAACCGGTTTAGGCGGTTATTGGATTCAAAAAAAGTTTGCAGGGACAAATTTAACCATTGTCAGCGTTGCGGGTGATAAGCTTTGGATTGGTTACCGGGTCATTTATGATGCAACAATTTTAAATAGCGCGGGCGAATTGTTAGAGGAAAATACCATTAAGCCGGTTGAGGATGCGATAAATGATTATTTGATAACCTTTGGGCGCGAAAATTTCGCCGGTCTGTTATTATTGCAGGATATTACAGACGCGATACAAGCCGCGCGCGGGGTTATAAATGCCGTTTCTGATCAGGCAAGCGCAAAACAATGGGACGATACGGGAAACGTTGATTTTCTCGCTGATCCTGATCAGCTTTATATTTCGTATGCCGGTTATCTCGTAATTGATCCTGCTCATCCTTTAGATGTAACAATAACTTATTTAGCCCAAACGTGAACACTGATATTTTCAATATAATTTGGAGAAATCTGAGTGATAATTTAATCCCTTGGTTTTGGCGGGATATTACTTTATTCAGAAAAGATACAACCGAAAGGTATTGGTTGCGCGAGTATGTTTATTGTATTTCAAATGCCATGACCAATTTAACAAATAGGCTTTTTGAATCCGCTTTCGATATACAAACTAAATTAACATACAGCGGTCAAATGGAAGTATTAGAAATTTGCCTTAATGATTATTTTGATAGTGCTGACCGGCGTATTTTTTTGTCCGATGATTTTACGCTTACAAGCGATTATTTTACTCTGTTTTTTGCCGGTGAGCCAAACCCATTTCCTATTGATGTTTATTTAGTTGGCGAGGTTGACCCGACGCCTTTGACTTTTTATGTACCGCGCGGCGGGGCAACCGATTTTTATATAAATGTTCCAACCGTATTAAGTTACAATTTACAGCGCTTTTTACAGATTGTGAATACTTACAAATTAGCAGGGATGCGATATATAATTCAATCTTTTTAAGTTATGAATGAAAAATTATGGTTTCCGGGCGGCGAGCCAAATGTTACCGCCGATGATCTTAACCGAGATTCAAACGCAAATAACAGGGCTTTTCAAAACGCATTGAAAGCTTGGCTGTTGGGATATAATGAGAACTTTATTATTAGTGGTTGTGATGTTGTAATAACTCCGGGCGTTGAGGCGGTCATTACAGAGGGGTACATATTCCTGAATAATGAAATTTTACAGGTTGATGCGCAAACCGTTGCCTTTGTTTCAACCGACATTTATTACTATGAAAAAGAAATCACTTATGACCCTCTTGGAGATAAGATTTACAATGATGCCGTACCGCATCAAACGTGGCGAAAAAACAGGGGCAAATTAGTTAATTCCGCTGTTGATCCCGTACCGCAAGATAAATGTAATGCTCATGGCGCAAACTGGTCAGAAAAAGTAAGGAATAGTATAACGGGAGAATTTGCACATTTTACACCCGGTAATTATGATCTTACAGAGGCTTTTACTTTGAATTATTTACGTTTTGATCTTTCGGGTTCAGCCGGTACATTTAGGGTTGATGTACCTGACGCTGACGACCTTGTTCATGCCGTTGACGTAAATCATTTCTTTTTCTATGAATCCGACCCAAATCAACCGCGTTGTACTTATGTATTTTATACTAAAAGCGGTACTCCAATAGCATCTGTAAACACCCCGGAATATTCAATAATTATGAGTAGCGGCGGGGCTTGGGTTGAGGCTGTTCATATTGATCTTGATTATCCCGTACCTGATCCACAACTAATTGAAATTATAATTGGAAGTTGGAATATGAAAGGAACGGCAATTTTTACCGTCCCTCATGGTCAGATGAGCAAAGACCATATAAAGGAAATTACCGCGCGCATTTATAATGATACCGGTGATATATGTTATGATTTAAGTAGCGGCAAGGGGTTAATATCTTGGGATAATGTTGATATTATATTATCAAGTACGGGAAGCTTTTTTTCAAGCAACGATTTTGACGGCGTGGGCTTTGACCGGGGAAAAATATACATTCAAATCTAAAAATTATGTTACCAGCAATTCAGCAAGAAACACTTATAAAAGGCGTATATGAGGGCGTAATTTCTGTATTTAATTTGCCCGAATTGCTTTTTGATTTCACCTTTGACCAACTCATTTTTGCAACGGATAAAGGTTTTAAGGTTGCCGAAATGATCCTAAACAAACAAGCCATTTATGACGGTTTCAGGAAAAATATAAATCACTTTTCCGGGGCGAAAACCGTTTCGGAAACATGGCAGTTAGAGCAAGCCGTATTTGCAAAGGACGGGACAAAGCGACCGTTTAAGGAGTTCCGGGGAATTGCCCGCGAAATGGATGAGCAATACAACAAAAATTGGCTTAAAACTGAGCAAAACGCCGCTTTTGCTCAGGGGCAAACCGCGGATCAATGGGTACGAACCGAGCAAATGAAAGATACATTTCCGCTTTTGCAGTATCAGACGGTACAAGATGGACGCGTAAGACCCGAACACCGCGCGTGGCAAGGGATCATTAAGCCCGTTGATTCATCTTTTTGGGATACCCGGATACCGCCTAACGATTACGGTTGCCGTTGCCGCGTCATACGGTTGAGGCGGGGGGCTGAAACAGACCTTAACGAGCATTTGAAAGAGGTTAATACCGAGTTTGATAGGTTGGGCTTACCGGCACAAAAAAACCTTGTAAATGACTCCAAGGTATTTAATACAAACCCGGCAAAATCAAAATACGTTTTTAAGGAAAGTACAACCGAATATTTCAAGGATGCGAAACAGGCGGGCGTAAAAAAAGGTAAGGAAAATTACGGGTTAGGTTATAAGTAAACCGCCATGACCTTTAACGAAAATAATCTTTATGAAAATTGGTAAAATGTTAACCCCGACAAAACTTATTTATCCCTCGCGTCATGGCGCGCTTGAGGTTGAAAATGTTTGTCCAAAATGTCAACGCCTTCTTGTTGTCGGCTCACTGTCAGAGGATTACATTGGCGATTTGACATTTGAATATTGGGAATGTTTATTACATGGCATGGTAATACCACAATATGAACGGCTATATATTAGCACAAATATGGTAAAAGTTGGGAATTAAAAATTTCATAAAACCGGTTACGGACGTACTGACTGAAAAAGCGGCTGATAAAACATTTATCGCGCCCCCGATTGATATATTGGAGGGCGAACTTGGTAAAAATTTTTATGTTTCCATTGATGGGATTTTACCAAAGGCGATAAATCAGTTAAACAAATTTTTACCGGTCAGTATACCGCTTTTTGATATTGAAGATTTGCCCGTTGGCGTTTCGCCCCTTGGGACGCTTGTATTTGACCGCATACGCTTTTTACCGGGCATTGTTCGTAATGCAAAAAACCCCCTTGGCAAGCCATATAACGGACTTATAATTGATACCGTAATATTTGAGGCAAACCAACAAAAAAACATTATCAAAACGACCGTACAAGGGCGCGACCGGTCAATTAAAGAGTACATAAGCGGCGGTGATATTACGATAAGTATAACCGGGGCGATTGTGAACAATTCAACCGGCTTTTACCCGACGCGCGACGTTACGACCTTTACCGAAATTATGAATGTACCTAAATCGCTGACCGTTCAAAGCAAATTTTTAGACCTTTTGGGTATAAAATTCATGACCGTTGAAAGTTGGCGGCTGACCGGGCAAAGCGGGTTTAGGAATGTACAAAATTTTGTCATTACCGCCGTAAATGATGTATCGAGCGACGTTAACGACATTACAGGAAAAGCAATTTAATGGCAAAATCAAATATTACATTAAAAAAAATAGGATCGTTACCGCTCACCCGGTCGGAAAAAAAATGGTTGCGCAATAATGATGAAATGATTCAAATAATTGCCGAGGATGCAAAAAACCATTTCGTCAAAGGATTTCAAAAAGGGGGCGGGCAAACCGATGATTCGCTAACCGGTTGGAAACCGCGCAAAAAGTTGGATCGTAAAGACCGTAAAAGCGGATCATCAACGCGCGCCATACTTGTAAAATCGGGTGATTTATGGCGTGATATTGACGTTCAATCAATCGGGCGTGATCAAATTAAAATCGGTACAAAAAGGATTGCATACGCCGCGGTTCATAATGAGGGTTTAACAACCGGTCGCCGCGGTGGTCGGTTTAAGATGCCAAAGCGCGAGTTTATCGGCGAGTCAAAAGAGTTAAATAAGCTGAATACATTGACAATAAAAGAGTTTTTGGATTTGGCGTTAAGGACTTAAATATTATGGATGAGTCTATCAAAATAGCACTTTACAACCTCTTAAAATCAACCCTTGAGGGCATTACCACAAATGGCGGGGCGATAACCGTATTTAAGTACGTCGGGCATTTCAACGGTCAGGGCATAAACGACGTAAACAATTTTGCATACGATACGCCCGCGGTATTTATCTCATTTGATTTAATCGAATGGATACACACAAAACATGATACGCCCGAGGTTGATATTACGCGCGCGCAATCTGGTAGAATACGTTTTTCATTGCATTATTTTTTCCATGATTTAAGAACGGATACCGATTCATTTACAGACCATTTGCAAACCATTGATTACGTTTATCATTCAATACTTGGCTTGCGCTCAGATTCGTCGGTACTTGGCAAGATTTCAAGCATGAGGCGCGTAAGCGAGGTTGATGATAATGACAATAATAATTTGCGGGAATGGATCAGTACATACGAAACCGCGGTTGAGGAAACCGGCATTACGCCGGGTCGAATTGATGCCGCGCCGGTTGTCGTTGAACTTACGGTTGATTTGCCTCCAAAGCCATAGCCGTAAGGATTGCGCGCGGGCGACACAAATTAAATCTAAATAATGGCTTATGCCTTGATTGCCGTTGAGGTTTTTTATATATTTGTCTAAACCGCGCAACGTCATTTATGTGTATAGTAAGTAACCGTTTAGAACTTCGCCGCGAGTACATCCAAAACCGGATAAAACACCGCAATTCAACTATTCAAAGCGAGGTTTCGCGCATCGCTCGCGACCTATTTTTAAACGAGCGCACCGTATACCGGGATTTGTACGAAAATACCGATTGACATAATGGAAATTTTTGAGTATTAGAAATGATAGCCTAAACCATTGAAGATTAAAGCCCCCGTAAAAAAGGGGCTTTTTTTATGATTATTGGCATAATGGTTTTACCCCCCCTGACCCCTTGATTTATCGCCCGCGCAAGTCGTAAATTGCAAGTCAATTGTAATCCTATGACCGGCGCAACGACAAATAAACTTGAAAAAGGTGTTTATGAAATAATGATTAGAGGCATTATTGGGCTTGATGTTTCGGGCATTTACGTTGCCGAAATGATTGACTATTTTAATGAGCAAGGGGCGACCCGGATTATTGAAAGAATAAACAGCGCGGGCGGGGATGTAATTGACGGTTTTAATATCGTTTCGGCAAATCTGAGGTCAGCGGCAAAGATTGAAACAATTAACGAGGGCGTTGCGGCGAGCATGGCGGCGATAATACTCGCGTCGGGTGATGATCGTAAAGCAATGGATTATTCAACCGCCCTGATACATGACCCTCAAACCGACGGCGAAACCCTTGAGGCAATCGAGGATGAAAACCAAAAAGCCAACCTTTTAAAAATCAAAGATAGCCTTGTTAAGATTTTAACCGACGCTTGCGGAAAGTCCAAAAACGTCGTTTCAAATATCATGAGCCGCGAAACAGTCATGACCGCGCGCGAGCAAAAAGATTTTGGGCTTGTTGACATAGTAGTAAAATCCCGCGTTGAAAAGCCCGACGTTAAAAACCTTTCGCTTACTGAGTTAATGAATGTTTGCAAAGAACTAATACCGGATAAGTCATTTTCTAAATTTAATAAAATGGAAAAATTCACGCATTACTTAAAACTCAACGCCGACGCAAGTGAGGACAACGTATTAAAAGCGGTTGAGGCTATCAGCAAAACCGCCATAGATAATGCCGCCAAGCTTACAACGGCAACCGATCAGCTTGCCCAAAGCCAAGCCGACCTGAAAATTTCCAACGATAAGCTGAAAAGCTTGCATGATCAGAGCGTAAAAATCGCGGTTGATAATGCCATTGATACCGGAAAATTTGCCGCCGAACAACGCGATAAACTGACTGAGCAAGCCGGGAAAAATCTTGAATTTTTCAACGAAATGGTTGAGACAATGCCGGTAATTCATCAATCGGTTTTATCTCAGTTGGAAAATAAATCCGATAAGGATAAGGACAAAGATAAGGACAAAAAAGATTGGGATTATTACCAGAATAATGACCCGGTTTTTCTGACCAATCTTGAAATCAGTGATCCGGTTGAGTACGGAAAGCTTTTCAAGGAATATTGGGGCGAAGAATACCAACCCGCAAAATAGTAATTCAGTTATAAACACTTAATATTTAAGATCATGGCAGAAATTCGCCCGATAAAATTCAGTCAGGAACTCCAAAAAGAATTATTTCCTGATAATGCTTTTTACAAAAAATCCATTTCCGAAACAGGAATTGGGATTGATGTTGAAACCGTTCAAATTCCTCAAGCCGCCGCCGCCGGTGACGTCGGTATTGGCGTACCCGGTGCTTTACCGCTGACCATTACAGAGCGAACCGACGACATTAAAAGCTATCCGGTTCAACAGTTGTATATGCTTGAGCCTAAACTGATTACCGACGAAAATGAGATTGTCGTAAACTACAACAAGCGCGCGGATATTCAGACCGCTATGGCATCGGCAATAAACTCCAAGGCGGCTGATATTGCCGCAACCGCTTGGGGTGCAAACCTCGCCGGTAATATGGTCAGAACATCGGACACCGCAGTAAGAGTAACCGAAGTTGTCGGGGCGACCGGTAACCGCAAGCGCCTCGCATACGCTGACCTTGCCGCCTTGAATGGTATTATGAACCGCCAAAACGCCCCCGCGGGCGGGTCATGGTACGGGGTTCTTACCGCGGCAATGATTGATGATATTTTCCTGATTGACAAATTGACCGACATGGATAAGGTGCAATTAGCCCTTATCAAAACCGGCAAAATAGGGGTCATTTTCGGGGTTAGTTTTGTGTTGAGGCATAACGCGACCTTGGGACACGCGGGTTTACTTTATGACAATACCGCGACCCCCGTAAAAAGCGCCGTTGATGCCGCCGTTGCCGCCGCTGATAATGCCGCCTCTTTTGTCTGGAACTCGCGCCTTGTGCGCCATGCAGAGGGACACGCCAAAACCTATATCGACCGCGATAAGCCCGAATATCTTGGTACTGTAATTAACTCAAAGGTACGGTTTGGAGCAACCTTTAATAGAACCGATGAGGTTGGAATTGTTGCAATTATCGAAACCGCCGGTTAAAAATCAGCATTATGGTTGCGATATGTGTTAACAAGGAATTGATAAAAAAAAGCGCGGCATATTTCGATAACAATTCAGAGTTAAGCGAAATATACGTTTCGGGCGACGGGCAATTTTTTTATAAGGTCAACAAAGCCGGGTATCATCTTAGTGTAAGCGGCGAAAAGCTTTATAAGGTTACCCGCGAAATGGCAAAGCCCAAGCCCAAGCCCGCGCAGAAAACTACTAAAAAACCTGAATAATGGGAAAAATAACGTTTGAAGTTGGTCAGGGCGGTCTTGGTCGTCCGTTAGCGGGAAAAGATTATTATTCCGGGTTTTTGTTTGATTCAGACGTTTACCCGTCGGGCATGAGCGCGGGCGAACCGATCAAATTATTGGGGTCTTTACAAGATGCTGAAAATTTAGGGATACTTGATACCGGCGTTGGCGAAACCGTCGCGACCGGGGGGCAAATTACAGTAACCGCCGCGGGCGCGGCGGGTGATACAAGGACGGTTGCAATAAAACCGACCCTTGGCGATTCAATTGAACTTGGTGCGGCTATTGAGGCAAGCGGCGACGACGCCGACGCGGTTGCCGCTAAAATTGCCGCCGCCATTAATGCACGTACCGCCGAACATGGATTTACAGCAAGCGCGGCGTTGGCGGTTGTTACCCTTGTAATGGCTCCAAATTGGGGGCAAGCGTTTAATACCGCGGGGCTTTCTGAGGCATCCGACGGCGCGGGAACTTCAACCGTTGTACAATTTGATAGCGGCGTTGGCTCAGATATATCGGTTATGCACTATCATATTTCTGAGTTTTTCCGCTTGCAACCTCAAGGGTTGCTTTGGTTCGGCATTTACGATGAGGTCGCCGGTTTAGATGGTCAGGATATTCAAGATATTGTTAACGAATCGAACGGTGATATAAGGCAATTGGCGGTATATCTCAAAACGTCTTGGTTGGCGGCTGACATAGGTATAATTCAATCGGCAATTGAAGCCCTGCAAGTTGAATATAAGCGCTTAAATGGCATTTATGCCGCTGATCAGACGGGCGACACTTTAAGCGCGCTCGTTGATTTGCGTACCGGGTCAAATGACCGGGTAAGCGCTTGCATTGGCGCGGATGGCGGCGGCGAGGGTTTCAGGTTGATTGATGTAATGGGTATTTCAATTTCATGTATTGGCGCAATGCTTGGCGTAACAGCCGTTGCCGCGGTGCATGAAAATATTGGTTGGGTTGGTAAATTTGAGATCAGCGGCGACGGTGAACTTGATACGCTCGCCTTTACAACCGGTGATTTGTATAAATCCGTTTCAACGCCAACCCTTGCATTACTGGAAAATAGGGGTTACGTATATGCCCGTAAATATATCGGGCGTTCCGGTTCATTTTTCAATGATTCGGCAACAAACGTTACGGTATCGAGCGATTACGCATATATCGAAAACGGGCGTACCATTGACAAAGCCATACGCGGAATTAATGAGGCTTTAACCGATTATCTCAATTCACCCTTGTACGTTGATCCTAATACCGGGCGATTGTCGGAATTGACAATTGAAATTTTCCGCAATGCCGCAAGTATTCCGCTTGTTGTCATGCTTACCGACGGCGAACTTTCTGGTTATGAGGTAATAATTGATCCTGAGCAAAATGTTCTTTCAACTTCAAAAATTGAGATTACTGTCAAGCTTGTACCGGTTGGCGTTGCTCGCGAGATCGTTGTAAATATCGGTTATACCGTATCACTTGTTTAAAAATTTATTGATATGACACAAATAAAATATCCTTTTGGCGCGGCTGATCAGGTCGCCTTAACCGCAACCGGGGCGCAAGCCATTGCGGTTGATAATGCCATGACCGTTATTGACGGGGTAACCGTTCAAGCAACCGGCAACCGTACCATTAATTTAACCATTGATGACGACGTACCGGTTGGCGCAAAAATGTTTATAAAAACCAAAACAAACGCAACGGAAACAACCGCTTACGGTACGGGAATGTTGGGGGCGACCTTAACAGGAGTTGCCGGTAAAACTTTCGGCGTCCTTTTTGTTTTTGACGGGACAAATTTTGTTGAGGCGGGTACGCCGGTACAAGTTGATTAATTCTAAACTTTTGAGATATGGCACAACCATTAGTTAACGGGCGCGCGTATGATTATGTTGATATTCAATTATCAATATTGGGCGCGCAACTAAACGGAATTACCGAAGTAAATTATACATCCGAGCAAGAAAAGGTAAATAATTTTGGTACGGGCTTTTATCCGGTTTCTCGCGGTCATGGCGCGCGGGATTCAAGCGGCTCGCTTGGTATCAATATGAATGAAGTTGAGGCGTTGCGAAATGTTGCCCCCGGCGGCGATTTACTCGACTTGCCCGCCTTTGATATTGTCATAGTATTCGGCAATGTTCAAAACCCCAAAACGCACGTTGTAAAAAATTGTGAGTTTTTAAATGACGGGGTTGAGGCGGCTCAAGGCGATACCGCAATAAATCGCTCATTCGATTTTGTTGCCTCGCATATTCAGTATAATTAAAACCGGGTATGAAAGGTAAAACAATCATAAAGCGCGAGGGCGCGCAAGTTGATAGTTATACGGCAACCTATGAGGGGAAAGAGTACGGTTATAAAATTCAAGACCCGACATTTGACCAACTCAGCGCGGCGCTTGCTGAGTCAATCGGGCTGACCGGAAAATTAAACATGGCGGGCGGCGGCAAGGTGATTTGGGAACTTTGTTGCTCTGAGCGCGATGAGGAAATTGAGCAAACCCCGCGTTTTTTGCTTTCTATTTGTATTGAACTTTATAACGAATACGTTTTACCCGCCGATGCTGAGATAAAAAAAAATTAGAGCAATACGCGCTTGATAGTACGAAAATCGGACACGCTCATATTATTGCGCTGATCCGATTTTTTTATAAGGTTGACCCGGCTGAATTGGACATTGACAAATTTGCACAACTGCAAGCCGAACTTATTTATTTATCGAAAATAGGGCTTTTAAACATTACGATAAATGGCTGATACTGAAAGGGTAACATATATTATTGAATTGCGCGACCGCGTTACGAGATCATTGAGAAACGTAAACAAAGGCATCGCACGAACCGATAAGTCATTTAATAAGCTTTCAAGTACGCTTATACGCTTTGCAGGGTTTGCCGCCATTGCCCGCGGGCTTTCAAAATCTATACAAAAAATGGCTGTTTTTGAGGAAACGGCAAGCAACCTTTCAGCCATTACCGGCGCGGTCGGTAAAGACCTCGATTTTTTAAAGCGCAAAGCCATTGAATTAGGATCAAAAACGAGTAAATCAAGTATTCAAGCCCTTGAGGGCATGAAATTGATTGCATCGGCAAAGCCCGAACTTTTAAGCAATGCCGCCGCGCTTGCCGGGGTAACAAAAGAGGCGATTACACTTGCCGAGGCGAGCGGCTTGACCTTACCCGACGCCGCTAAAGCGTTAACATCCTCTTTAAATCAATTTGGTTTATCGGCTGATCAGTCAAGCCGGGTTATAAATGTACTCGCCGCCGGTTCAAAATTTGCCGCCGCTGAGATACCGGATTTATCAACCTCGCTTGAGGAATTTGGGGGCGTTGCTGACTCGCTTAATATATCACTTGAGCAATCAGCCGCGAGCGTTGAAACATTAAGTACAAAAGGGCTAAAGGGCGCGCGCGCGGGTATCCAACTCCGAAACGTATTTTTAAAGCTTGGATCATCAACCGATAAAAACCTTAACCCCAAAATTGTCGGCTTATCCAAAGCCCTTGAAAACCTTGCCGGGATCGAAGATGATACAACCGCGCTGACAAAAATGTTCGGGCGTCAAAATGTACTTGCCGCTCAAACGCTCATTAAGCAACGCGACCGGGTTGACGAACTTACAAACGCCATGACCGGTACAACTATTGCATACGAGCAAGCCTCTATAAATACCGATAATTTAACGACTGACACAAAATTGCTTTCATCCGCTTGGGAAGGGTTTATTTTGAATCTTAACAAAGGCGAGGGGGCAATTACAAATTTTGCACGAAAGGCAACGCAAGGGCTTACCCGAATCATTTCAAACATGGACGATCTTAACCGGTCAACCGCTGAAATTGCCGCAAGTCAAACCGAGAGAAGATTTGCAGATTTTGCCGAAACCTTAACCGGCGGCGAGGGTAAAGAGGATATACGCCAAGCCATAATTGATGAAATAGGGCGCGCCCGCGCAATGCAAACAAGTTGGAATAAAACGATTGAGGAATTGGGCGGTATGGAAAAAGCGGGCAAAACGCGGAAAATTAGCCGCAATGTTGCGCGCTCGCTTGGACTTATTGACGCCGAAAATGAATTTACTCGCGAGGTTGCTTTTGAAGCATACCAAGGGCTTAAAAAATACCGGGATGAATTAATGAAAATATTGGGTAATGAGGATGAGTTAAATAAATTCATGGAAAACTTAAAACCCGAGCCATTTGTTGACCCGACAAAAATAACGCCCGAAGTAACAGCGGCGGCACAAAAGCAGATTCAAACCATTACCGGCGCGGCTCCGAAAACGTTTAATATAAATATTGAAAAACTTGTTGAAAACTTTGAGGTTATTACGGAAAATTTAACCGAAGGATCAGAGGATATAAAGCGCAAAATCGCTTTAACGCTTGCCGAGGCACTTGCCGACGTTCAACCCATAACTGACTAATATGTTGGAATTGCAATGTAATATTATTGTTGGTAGTTGGTCATTTAATTACGTAACCGACTTACGTATTGATGAGGTGATTGATAAATTTACGCGCACCGCTTTTATACGGTTGCCGCAACGGTTTTATGATGATTCAAGTTATGACCTTTTTGATACAATTGGCATAGGTGATAATGTAGTAATCAGCCTTGGATATTACCCTAATTTGGAGTTGAGGTTTACCGGTTACGTTTCAAAGCGCGTACCCAATTCGCCGCTTGACATTTATTGTGAGGATGAAAGTTGGAAATACAAGCAAAAAATTCTTGACCCGGTGACCCTGGAAGATACGACCATTGGCGAATTTATTAAGGCGGTTTATCCCGGTACGCTTGCCCCTGATTCGGTATTTGATCCGACCCGTAAAATTGGTACTTGGCGCGTTGCTCAAAGTACAACGTTTTTAAAGGTACTCGATACATTGCGCACAACCTTTGGAACGTCGGCATATTGGGACAATTTCGGGCGCTTGTATATTGACAGGCAATTTGGGATAAATAGCGCTTTGGCGGGTAATTTCTTTTATGATGATAACAGGCGAGCCAATATTATCAGCCTTTCCAATATGACGTATCAGGACGCCAAAGAATTTAGCCAAGTGGTAAGGGGCGTTTCTCAAAGCGATCAGGTTGACGCCAACAATAAACCCTTGCCGCCGGTGACCGTTTTCAGTTTTTACAATGATGCCGGGGTAATAACGTCAACCCCCGAATATACAGGAAACGGAAATATCAATATGATGAAAATTCCTTATCTGACATATACGGAACTTAAAAAGCTAACGGAGTCCAGATTGAAAAATTTGAATTTTACCGGGTTTCGCGGGTCATTTATGACATTCGGCGAGCCTCTTGTAAATATAAATGACGACGTACAAATAATAAATGAGCGTCAAAAGGAAATGAACGGGCGTTATAGGGTGCGCGGGCTTAATACAACATTTGGGGTAAATGGATACCGGCAACAAATCGAGGTATCAAAAAAGGTCGGGATAATTGATATATGAAAGCGATAAAAGACATATTAAACGAGTTTACCGGCAAGTATAATTCCGAGCAAGCTTATTATTCAGAAAGGGCAACGGTCATGGCGGTTGATACCGAAAAAAATACTTGTACCGTTGAAACGGTTGAGGATCAAAGCGAGATTGTCAACGTACAAATTTCGGCGTATATCGGGGCAACATTTGGGCTTTTGCTTATCCCGGCGGTTGATAGCATTGTAACGATTTCATTTTATTCCAAGGATGAGGCATTTATAAGTAAAACAAGCCGGTTAGAAAGCTTTAAAATCGTTTTTGAGGCTTGTAATATTACCATTACTGAGGATGAAATATTATTTGATTACGACGGCGGGGCAACGCTTTCGTTTACGACTGATTTAATCGCTTTTAATGGCGGGGCGCTTGAGGGTCTGGTTACGATCAATGAGTTAACAACCAAACTTAACGCCCTTGTAAGCGAGGTAAATACTATTTACACTGAATTAAAAGCGCATACACATACAAGCGCCGCGCCGGGTGCGCCAACAACGCCGCCCGTACCGCCGCTTACAAGCCCGAGCCCAAGTAATTTTAATAAGGGTGATTATGAAAACACAACCGTAAAACAGTAAAAAAAATGGCAGTACAGGACTTTGTAATTTATGAGCCTTTTAAAAATGGCGACCTTGATATTGACGTTTCGGATTACCAGAATGTACAAGCGATAATTTTGGCTCAACCGGGTCAGTTTTATGAATTTCCGACCCTTGGCGTTGGCATACAAGAACAGCTTAACGCGCCCGAGGATATTTCTTTTTTACGCTCGACAATTATCAATGAACTTTTAAAAGATACTTATGAGTTGACGCGGTTTGATACTGTTTTCAGAAATAGCCGCCTTGAAATTTTCCTTGATGCCTTAAAATTTAACTAAAATGAAGGTTACCCAATTACAAAATATTTTTGACGTCGCATTACAGGCTTACGGGACTCTTAACGAGGTTGTACGCGTTGCAAATGATAATCATTTACTACTCGACGAAACACCGCCGCCGGGACTTGATCTAATCGTTTTTGAGGGTATTGGCGAAAACCGTATAAAAACGTTTACCATTGAAACCGAACATTCATATAACAACGAGGCGATTGAGGCAACCGCCGTATTGCTCGCCGCTGAAGATATTGCACTTAGTCCAAAAACTGAAATAGTATTTATCTATAAATAATTAAAGTCATGGCAACCGAGGAAAAGAGAATTCACCAACTTGTAACCACAACGGATAAAAGCGGTAAGTTTATCGCGCTTGATAATGCAGGGCTTTCCGAGGCGCTTAAATACGATGCTGATCTTATAATTGACAAAGCGGCAACCGACGCGTTATATGTAAAGCTTGTTGGCAATGAAACCGTTAACGGGGT
>DAOVXE010000025.1 GCA_030636285.1 Candidatus Falkowiibacteriota bacterium
CATGGGCGGGCTTATAGCG
The DNA here is from genome assembly GCA_030636285.1 of Candidatus Falkowiibacteriota bacterium. The sequence continues at coordinate 20 of DAOVXE010000025.1, forward strand.
ATGACTATGGCTGGTTAAGCTTTAACTGCGAGGAAGGCGGACCAGTCGGACCAGTCGGGCAGGAATGGTGCGCCACTTCCAGCTATTACGCGGCCATGGAGACAAATATTACGGGCTGGGCCTATAGTTCGGTTACGGATTGGATCAGTTTTAACTGCAATAACGAAGCTGAATGCGGTTCCAGCACTTATGGCGTGCATTTGGATTATAATACCAAAACTTTGGCTGGCTATGCTTACAGCGACAATGTTGGCTGGATTAGTTTTCAGGAAGGTAGTTTACCGGGAGGATTGGTTAATTATAATTTTAATGTTAATTGTATAAACGGCAGCGCGTCATGCGATGGTGTTAATGATGATTGCACTGCCTGTTTGGACACGAATGGAGATGTTTATGGCTGGGCCAAAGTATTATCATATAGTGATAATGGTTGGATAAAATTTAATGATTCTACAGCACCTGCCTATAAGGTAGAGTTGATCGGAACTGATTTTGAAGGCTGGGCCTGGAATGGCAGTGACAGCGATGTCGGCGCGGGCTGGGTCAGCTTTAATTGTAATGATGGCGGCCCTGGAGATATTTGCCCGCCCATCAGTTTAGCGGATTACAAAGTTACATATGGTGAATATTTTACGTATAATCAGATCCCGACCACCACTGACGAGACCGCCGGTTTGTTGGTTATTCCATGCAATTACGCTGTTGACGGCTCCAGTGTCAGGCACTATACCCTGGGGTGGACATTTGAGGACCCTGACGGCGGTGATTCACAGAACGGTTATCAGATAGTAATTCATCAGGGAGTTGGCGGACCCACTCCTCCCGGTATACCGGATTTTGACACTGGCAAGTGCGTAGTCTTGGGAGGTGATTGCGTTGTCGGACCTGGCGGATCAAATTTTAATTTATCCTCTTTAACCATAAATCCGGTTGCTTATGGCAATACTTATTCATGGTGGGTAAAGGTATGGGATAATAATGGCGGAGAATCAGACTGGCAGACCGGAGACGGCTTTACTGTTGAAAGTAATGAATATCCTGACCCCAGAAATTTTACCATAACGCCAAGTGATTTTAGCGCCGGGGAAGAAGTGCTGTTTGAAAGCCGGGACATGGGAATTTATTATAATGGCAACACGCCAAACGCCTGCAATACAATCAACTGCCAATGGCTCTGGGATGAAAATCCTGATCTGGACAAAGCCACCTTTGATGGAAGCCTGGTTTCCAGCGCCACTTCTTCATCAATAATTATATTTTCAGATACGACTCCAACGGTTATCAGGCTGCAGCTTACCAGCGGCGGCAACACCTGCGAGACTGCAACCAGCACCAATCCTAATGTAAGGCTGCCTTCATGGATTGAAACACGGTAGCAGACCACAGACTTAAGACAACAGAATTAAACAAAAGTTATACCCCTTTGCTTTTCTAATTCCGATTTTATTGATATCTAGAAATTTGGTTTATTGCCAAACTTTAAACATGTTTACGCGTATACGCTCCGGGGCATTATACGGAATTTAATTAATAATGGAGTATATATATTATTAGCGTGGGATTTTTCCACGCTAATTTGGAATTAAAATGAAAAAACGAAATAAAATATTTAAAAATATTTTTGGGCATACTCTGGTTGAGCTCCTGGTGGGCCTTTCTATTATTGGCTTGATTTCTTCAATGGTAGTTGTGAATATGCGTAATACCGGCCAAACCGCCAGCCTGGATAGCGCCGCCTTAAAGCTGGTGTCTGACATCCGTCTTGTTCAGGATCATGCCCTTGGCTTAAAGGATAAAGATGGTTCTTATCCGGCCGGCGGCTGGGGCCTTTATTTGCGAAAAGTTAACCCTAACAACGAATCTTATCAAATTTTTGCCGATGTTAATAATAACCATGAATATGACAGCGGCGTAGTTGAAGATTTTAATAAAATAGATTTACAGGGAGATGTTATTATCAGTAATCTTGATCTGGATGGTAGTCAGCGCAATACTATTCATTTAATATTTATCCCGCCGGATCCAACAGTTAGTATATGCTACAATCCGGCTAGCTGCGTTTCACCTGCCGGTCGGGATTTAATTATAACCTTGTCCCAAGGCACTGATTCCAGGGATATTGTCGTTAATAATTTTGGCTTGATTGATATTGAAAATTAACGTTATTTTCCCTGGCGGGAAAAGCCGCACTACAAATGCGGCACATACGAATGCAAGGCGAATATATATGCTTAAGATTTATAAAAACAAAAAAGGTTTTTCCATGATGGAATTGATGGTGGTGATAACGATCATCGTTTTCGGCCTTTTGGGCGTGTCTTCATTGGTAATACAGAATCTGCAGGCTCAGAGCGTGAATAAAGAATATTTGATCGCTTCTATGCTGGCTCAGGAAGGTTTGGAATTGGTCCGCAACCAGCGGGATAATAATTGGCTGGATCAGGCGGATTGGAAAGACGGAGCGCTCGGGCCAGGGTCAAACACTGATATCGCGCAAAACGACCAAACCTATATAATAGATTATCGCGGTTTTGAGTTTGTTAATGACACGCCGGATTTAGGCGATCTGGGCAGTGATCCAACCAGGCTTTATGAAGACGCTAACGGTTATTATACGACTGTAAATACTGGTAATGCCACTGCGTATTACCGCTTGATTTATATTACCGAAGACGCAAGCAATAATTTTATAGGTGCTTCATCTACAATAATGTGGGAAAATCGGGGTAATACCAGGACATATCAAGCCGATACTATTTTTTATGACTGGCGATAAAAACAAAAAAATATTTTTTAACAACAAAGGAACCTCGCTTCTGGAGATAATTGTCTGCATTGGTATTTTTGCGTTAATTATTGTGTTAACAACCGGCATATTTCAGTCCGTAGTAGAGGGCCAGCGCCAGGCCATCTCGGCCCAGCATACCCAGGAAAGCGTTCGCTATGTTATGGAAGTGATCAGCAAGGATATCAGGCAGGCGATCAGGGATAATGACGATTCTTGCGGCGCCTATTATACGAATGTTAACCGGGTTTTTAACCAAAGCGACAGTAATACTTTATTTTTTGAAAATAAACATGGCGATTGCATCCAATATTATCTTGACGGCACCAGTTTAATGCAAAGAAAAAACGGAACAGCCGTATCAACCACTCCGGACGAGATTGAAATAAGCGATCTGGAATTTATAGTTAAGTCCAACGCTGTTGGCGTATCGCCGGCGAACCGGATCCAGCAAATAGTAACCATAAAAATGAAAGTTGAGGCTAGATCAGTCAAAGTTTCCGGTAAAAACCCTTTTTATATCCAAACCTGCGTTTCATCCCGTTTTTATGAATAAAATTCTAAAAAATTTATTAAACAGCCAAAAAGGCGGCACTGCTCTGTTAATAACGCTTTTGATATTATTTGCCATACTTACGGTTACTTTTACGGCCAGTGATATTGTGCTTAGCGGATTAAAGATGTCTAAAGAGCGCTATAATTCAACCAAGGCCTATTTCGCGGCCGAGTCGGCCGGGGAACGAATTATCTGGCACGTGCGAAAAGCAGCTGATTTTAATACCGGCGGCTGTGTTAATGGCGACTATATCAGCTTTGATGTCCTCGGCGAATGCGGAGGAGGTGTTTGCTGCGTTGGCGTTTTAAGAGAATATACTTTAAGCAATAATGCTAAATACAGTATTCAATATAGTTATTCAGCGCCATTAACCACTCTAAGCTGTTTAGGGGAATACGCTTCAGTCGGGCGGCGGATTGAATTAATATATTAATATAGGATTTACGCGTTTTAATTTATGTTAAGTATTTAGGCTATTAAAAAAACGGTTGCCAGTCATTCATATTTTTTTCCCACAAATCAACGAATCAATTACAAATTTACAAATACCAGCTAAATGTTTATTTTAGTATTTGTAAATTTGTAAAAAGATTTGTTAATTCGTGGGGGTAAAAGGTGATAATTCACCAATAGAGAATAAAACAGGTTAAAGATGGTTATTAATTGAAATTGTAAATTTAGTAGTTAAATGGATAAAAATTTTGCTAAAAACAGGATAGAAAAATTAAAAAAGGAAATAGCTTTTCATCGCTATCAGTATCATGTGCGGGATTTGGAAAGTATAAGCCAGGAGGCTTTGGACAGCCTAAAAAACGAGCTCTTTAAGCTGGAACAGGAGTTTCCGGATTTTATTACTCCGGATTCGCCGACCCAGCGCGTTGGCGGCCGGCCTTTGGATAAATTTAAAAAAGCCGCTCATTCCTCGCGCATGCTGTCCCTTTTTGACGCTTTTAATAAGCAGGACATGGCTGATTGGGAGTCTCGCTTAAAAAAGCTGACTAATGAAAAGTTGGACTATTTTTGCGAGCTTAAACTTGACGGAATAGCAATCGCGCTTCGTTATGAGAATAATAGCCTGGTTCAAGCGATTACCCGGGGCGATGGGCGAATAGGGGAAGATGTGACCGGGAATATCAAAACCATTGATTCTGTTCCTCTTAATCTGGCAGATAAAATAAAGAATATTGAAGTGCGCGGCGAAATAATCATGACCAAGGCGGTTTTTAAAGAGTTAAACCAAAAATATAAAAAAGCCAACAAGCCCGAGCTGAAGAATCCGCGCAACGCGGCTGCCGGCTCGGTTCGCCAGCTAGATCCGAAATTGGCGGCCGAGAGAAAGCTTGATTTTATCGCATACGAGATTGCGGCCGATATGGGCCTTAAGAAAAATGAAGAAAAGCGGGAACTGCTTGCCCGGCTTGGTTTTAAGACTTTGCGTGAGAATAAATATTGCGCTAATTTGCAAGCGGTTAACAAGATGCACGCGCATTGGGAAAAGAACCGGGATAAGCTGCCTTTTGAGGTTGACGGCATGGTAGTAAAGGTTAATGATTTGGCCCTATGGAATATTCTTGGTACGGTCGGCAAGGGCCCCAGATATATGATGGCCTACAAATTCGCCGGCATTCAGGTAACGACCAGGATCAAGGAAGTGGTCTGGCAAGTCGGACGAACCGGCGTATTAACACCCATAGCAGTGCTGGAACCGGCCAATGTAGGCGGAGTTACGGTAACGCACGCCACGCTTCATAATATGGATGAGATCAAACGTCTTAAGCTGAAAATCGGAGATACCGTGATTCTTGAGCGCGCCGGCGATGTTATTCCTAAGGTAATAAAAGCGCTTCCAAAACTTCGGACTGGCAAGGAAAAAATGATTATCGCGCCTAAGAAGTGTTTGATCTGCGCTTCAGATATTAAAAAAATAAAAGGCGAAGTGGCGCATCGCTGTATTAATAATGATTGCTACGCGGTTAATTTGCGCAGGCTGTCCCATTGGACCAGCAAGGGCGCGGTTGATATTGAGGGTTTGGGACCGAGGATCATTGAACAGCTTATGAAAGAAGGCCTAATAAGCGATGTGGCTGATTTTTATTCTCTAGCCGCGGGAGATTTAAAACCTTTGGAAAGATTTGCTGACAAATCAGCCGAGAATTTGGTTGATTCAATACAGGCGAAGAAAAATATTTTGCTAGAGCGATTTTTAATCGGTCTTGGGATCAGGCATATCGGGGAAGAGAGCGCGCTGCTTTTAGCAGCAGAAAGCAGAAAGCAGACGGCAGACAACAGACAAGAGAATAAAATTTCTCAAATTAAAAAAATATTTAGTGATTATACTATTGAAGAATTAGAAAATTTGCCGGATATTGGGCCGATTGTGGCCAGGAGCGTGTATGATTGGTTTCATAATAAGTTAAATATTGAGCTGTTAAATAAACTGGAAAAAGCCGGTGTTGTTATTGATATTGCCCATTTAAAGACAAGGAAAAGACCCTCTGAATTAAGCGGGAAAAGCATTGTTTTAACCGGAAGTTTAAAGAGTTTGACAAGGGAGCGGGCAAAGGCTAAAATAAGAGAATTAGGCGGTAAGATCAGTTCCGCGGTTAGCCCAAAAACCGATCTGATTGTGGCTGGCAAAGACCCGGGGAGTAAATTTGAAAAAGCTAAAGAACTGGGAGTGAAGATAATTAGCGAAGAAGAATTTTTAAAGATGATTAAATAATTAATTAGACAACAGATAACAGGCCACAGTATGCGAATATTATACTGCTGTCTGCTGTCTGCTGTCTGCTGTCTGCGGTCTGTTTCTATGAAATTAAATAAAAAGGATATACAACATATAGCCAATTTAGCCAGATTGGAATTAACCGAGAAAGAACTGGCTAAATATGGTTCTCAGATCTCCAATATATTAAAATATATTGACCAATTACAAGAAGTTGATACCGCAAACGTAGAGCCGACCGCTCAGGTAACCGGCTTGACTAATGTTTTTCAGGAAGATAAGGTGTGTGTTTGGGATAAAGACGAGGTTAAAGCCGCGCTTAAGCAAGCGCCGGAGCTTGAAAATAAACAGGTAAAGGTGAAGAGGGTTTTATGAATTTAAACGAACTAACAATCAAAGAGGCCAGTGAAAAGCTAGCCAAAGGTGAAATAACTTCAGTTGAATTAACTAAGGCTTGTTTAAAGCGGATTAAAGAAATAGATGGCAAGGTAAAGGCAATGCTCACGGTTTGCGAAAAAGAAGCAATAAAACAAGCAGAAGCCGCGGACGGTCGGAGAAAAAAAGGAGAAAAAAATGAACTTTTGGGCATTCCCTATATTGCGAAAGACAATATTATGACCAAAGGGGTAAGAACCACGGCCGCTTCCAGGATACTGGATAATTACATCGCGCCTTATGACGCGACCATAATAAAAAAGCTTAAAAAGGCTGGCGCGGTTCTATTGGGTAAAGCCAATTTAGATGAATTTGCCCATGGGGCCAGTACTGAAAACTCAGCTTACGGGCCTAGCCATAATCCATGGGATTTGGATCGGGTGCCGGGTGGTTCTTCCGGCGGATCAGCGGCCGCGGTTGTCTCTGATATGTGCGTATTCGCGCTTGGCACCGATACCGGAGGCTCTATCCGCTGTCCGGCCAGCTTTTGCGGCGTGGTTGGTTTAAAGCCGACATACGGCCGATCTTCCCGCTTCGGCTTAATAGCAATGACCAGTTCAACTGATGTTCCGGGCCCGATCACAAAAACAGTTGAGGATACTGCTATTGTATTAAAAGCTATTGCCGGGCAGGACAAGAATGATGCCACTACCCCGTTAAAAATAGTCCCGGATTATTCAGCTGATCTTAAGAAGGCTTTAAAAGGAACTAAAATCGGTTTGCCTAAGGAATATCTTAACAAAGGTACAAAGGAAAATATTAAAAAAATAATAAAGGAAGCGATAAAAAAGTACCAGGAATTAGGCGCGGAAATAGTTGATGTATCATTGCCGCATACGAAATACGGAGTCGCTGTTTATTATATTATTACTCCTTCGGAAATTAGTTCAAATTTGGCCCGTTTTGACGGTATCCGTTATGGTCATAGCGCCGTTAACGGAAAAGATCTAATAACGGCCTATAAAAAGACCAGGGGAGAAGGCTTTGGACCAGAGGTTAAGCGGCGAATTATGCTGGGCACTTACGCCCTGTCTGCCGGCTATTTTGACGCTTATTATCTTCAGGCGCAAAAAGTGCGGACAATAATAAAAGAAGAAATGGACGCGGTCCTTAATAAAGTTGACTGCCTCTTAACTCCGACCTCGCCTCATATCGCTTTTAAGATCGGCGAGCAGGTTGATGATCCATTGGCAATGTATTTGGAAGATATTTTTGTTACCGGCGCGTCTCTGGCCGGTTTGCCGGCGATATCAATTCCGGCCGGCTTTGTCGACAACATGCCGGTTGGCCTTCAGCTGATCGGTCCGCGCTTTGGGGAGCAGACGATTTTTAACATCGCGAATGTATATGAAAATGCCACAAATTGGCGTGCTAACAAACCCAATTTGTGTAAGTAAGATTTTTAGCAAGTTTTATCAAGACGACAGCATGCGAATGATTGGCTGCTGTCTGCCGTCTGTTGTCTGCGGTCTAAGACATGGCATTTCAAATAAATTTTCAATTACTTATATAGTTTTAAAATCATAAATATTTAACTACAAGATCATATGAGCCATCACATAGGAATTAAACTAGTCATAATTTTAATAATTATCGCCCTTTTCGCCGCGGGCAGCTATTTTTGGCTTAAAGGCGACTTTGGAGGTATTAAACTTCCCAGTAGTTCAGATAACAATATTGAGCAAGCAGAGAACGAGCCGTTGGCAAGTAATGCGGAAATAGATAATGAAGTTTTGGAAAAGGCCAAATCAAC
>DAOVXE010000061.1 GCA_030636285.1 Candidatus Falkowiibacteriota bacterium
AAATAACATAAAAAAATATCTTATAATTTGACAAAGCTACTTGTTAATAAATATTAATTAGCATAAAATATATTCATCCCGAAGAAATTTTAATAGTTTAAATTAATATCAGTGTAAATTTGTTTAATCAATTTAATCCGCGTTCTATTTATTTAATTATTTTTAACTGATGACATAGATTAAACAGATAATTACAGATCAATGATAGTTTAATTTCATCTAAACGCGTAAGTTATGAGCTTAACAAAACCTATTATTATTTAAACGCGCGTTTACGTTTAATTTGTAAGAAAAAATATTTCCACTATCTATTCACAGGTTATAAACATTTAAGGGGCTTTTAAAATTTTATTTAATTGATATAATACAATTATTGTTTGTTAACACTTTTAAAAAACATAACGCGCATCCCTAATAATAGTTTTACGGAAAGCCGCTTAAAATAATTATGTGGTTTTTTAATTTTATTACAAGTTAATTTTTTTATTATGAATAATAATCAATTGTGGCAAGCGGTTTTAGGAGAAATTGAATTAAATCTTTCTAAAGCGAATTTTACAACCTGGTTTAAAAACACTTTTATTTCTGAACTTGATAATAATAAATGCATTGTTTGCGTTCCTAATACTTTTACAAAAGCTTGGTTGGAAAAAAAATACCATAAGCAAATATCCAGCGCCCTTAGTAATGTTTGCGACCACAAAGTAAGCGAAATTTATTATAAAGTGGAAATTCGTAAAAACTCACCAATGGGTGATCTGTTAAAGAAGATAAAAATAAAAAAACAAGACGATGAGCCCTTAGGCCCTGTTAACCGTTTTGGTTTAAATGCCCGTTATGTTTTTGAAACTTTTGTGGTTGGCAAAGGAAACGAATTAGCTCACGCGGCCTGCCAGGCCGTGGCGGCTAATCCAGGCAACGCTTACAATCCTTTATTTATTTATGGCGGAGTGGGTTTGGGTAAAACCCATCTTTTACAGGCAATCGGCCATGAAATTACAAAACAGGGCGGGCAAGTGCTTTATGTAAGCAGTGAAAAATTTACCAATGATTATGTGCAAGCCGTGAAAAGCGGCAATGCCAAAGATTTTAAAGAGCGCTACCGCAAAGTTGACAGCCTTTTAGTGGATGATATTCAGTTTATGGCCGGCAAGGATGGCACGCAAGAGGAATTTTTTCACACTTTTAATGAGCTTCATCAAACTGATAAGCAAATTATTTTAACTTCTGACCGGCCGCCCAAATCCATTCCCGCGCTTGAAAAACGGCTTTTATCCCGTTTTGAGTGGGGAATGGTCGCGGATGTTTCTCCGCCGGATATTGAAACCAAGGTGGCGATCCTGTCTTCAAAATGCAAAGAAAAGAATTATAGTTTAGATGATAAAATTTTACACTATATCGCCAGCAGCGTGCAAAATAACATTCGGGAGCTGGAAGGGGTTTTAAACCGCTTGATCGCTTATCATGAGTTTAATAATTCACAACCCAGTATGGATACGACCAAAAATATTTTAAATAGTTTGTTTTCCAGCCTTAAAACCAAATCCACAACCAGTAAAAACATTCTGGAAGTAGTGTCTCGTTTTTTTGATATCGGGCAAAAAGAAATAATGGGCAAGAGCCGGAAAAAAGAGCTGGTATATCCGCGGCAAATAACCATGTATTTAATGCGCAAAGAGTTAAACACAAGTTATCCGACTATTGGCAGCGAGCTGGGCGGGCGGGACCACACTACCGCCATGCACGCTTATAAAAAAATTAATAGGGAGGCTGATAATAGCGAGCGGGTCAAACAAGATATTGAATCAATAAAACAGGCGCTCTACGCCAGCATTTAAAAGGTTTTTAATTACATATTAATACTAATTTATTAATTATTTTAAATTACAAAATTATTATTTATATTCTGTCATTCTGAGGCCGAAGGCCGAAGAATCTCGTTTTTACTGCTCAACACGGGATTCTTCGCTCCGTTTCACTTCACTCAGAATGACATTTCGTAATTCATAACAATGAAAATATCCAGTTTACAAGAAAATTTAAAAAGCTGTTTAAACACGGTTAGCCATATAGCCGGTAAGAATCTTAATTTACCGATTTTGAATAATATTATGCTTGAGGTTAAGGGCAGGAATATTCGTTTTATTGCCACCGATCTGGAAATTGGAATTGTGTCAACCGTGCGCGGCAAGGTAGAAAAAGAAGGTGTTTATACCGTGGATTCAAAAGTGATCAGCGAATATATTTCTTTGCTGCCGAATAAAAAAATTGATATTGATTTAAAAGAAAACAAATTAAAAATTCAATGCGAGAACTATAAAACCGTAATAAAAGGGCAGTCGGCCGAAGACTTTCCTTTAATTCCTCAGGTGGAAAAAGAACAGTATTATAAAGTAAACGCGGATGAATTTAAAAAGGCTTTATCACAGGTTGTTTTCGCGATCTCTAATTCAGAAACCAGGGTTGAATTATCCGGCGCGCTTTTTAATTTTAAAAAAGACCAGCTGATCTTAGCCGCGACTGACAGTTATCGCCTGGCAGAGTGCAAGCTCCCGTTAAGCACCAACGGGCAGGCGGAAAAAAGAATAATTATTCCAGCCAAAACCATACAGGAAGTGATTCGGATATTATCTAATTTAAAAGCGGAAGCGGTTGGCCGGGATAATATGGAAGTAGAGATATATGTTTCTGAGAATCAGATACTTTTTGCCTTTGGTTCAATTGAATTAGTGTCGCGCTTGATTGAGGGGCAATATCCTGATTATGAACAGATCATTCCGGCCAGTCCGGATACCAGAATAATGATCAATAAGGCTGAATTTGTTCGGGCGGTTAAAGCTTCGGCGATTTTTTCCAAAACAGGAATCAATGATGTAAATTTGGATTTTCCGGCTGACAAGAACAGGGTTACGATTACGTCTGAATCAAGCCAGGTGGGAGAAAATACGATCAACCTGGAGGCAAGCGTTAAAGGCAAGGATAACGGTATTGTGATCAACTATCGCTATCTTTTAGATGGGATTAATAATATTGATACAACTAATTTGCGCGTTGAAGTGATTGATGGCGCGACACCGTGCGTTATTCGCCCGGAAAAGGAAGACTCTTACCTGTATGTGATTATGCCGATCAAACAATAGGTTTTAGGATTTACGCGTTTGAATTATATTCATAACCACATTAGCTAATGCTTATTATACGCAACAATAAAAAGCCTTTTTAATTTTTTATAATAATTTTGGCAGTTTATTTTATAGGTCGAGGTATAATTTTATTTATTTAATATAATATAATATAATTAATAAACTAATTAAAAAATTATGAGTGAAGGAAAAAATATAAATATACCACAAACTGAAGAATTAAGCGTGGAACAAACTAAAAAATTAATGGAACAAAAAAGATCTAGTGCAGAGAAAGAAGGTTATGTTTTTAATTTTATAAATGGTGAGGGTGATTCAAAATTCGCGCAAGAAAATAATGATTTAAATTCTTATATAAAAAAAGAAGATTTAACTGAAGAAATCAGAAAAATTGGCGAATATAGACACACTAAGAGTGGTTTTATTTTTGACGAAAAAAAAACGGAAGATGAAAATCAAAAAGAACTAAGAATAGAAATAGAAAAAATTTGGCATTCGTTGTTCGCAAAAGATATAAGTGATTCTGAGGGCTATGTCGAGCAGACTGTTGAAATTCATAGATATTTTAAACCTGGTTCCAAATGGTCATTATCGGAAACTGTAGATTACACATTTGTGCTTACCTATCATGATTACAATGAAGAAGAATAAATTGCCAAAATTATTATAAATAGTGAAGGAGATTTTTACTATAGCGTATAATACGAAATAAGCGGTTATTCCGATATATTAAGTAAATAAACAAATGCGTAAATTGTGAATAAATAAGAGATGTGAAATATTCAACAAAATAAAAAACGCGCTAACCAATTTTTCCTGTTAGCGCGTTTTTTTATTTTTCTATTTTAGTTATCAACATTGTTTACTATTAGAGTAATCGGTTCCAGACGGATTGATTCCTTGTTCCAGGTAACAGCCTCGGCGTTAATAGTGTATGTTCCGCTGGGCGGAATATTCTCCCAGGAAATGCTTATTTGATTGCTTTCAATCGGTTCAGCCGTGGCAATGAATCCGGGCGTGTTTTTGCCTTCAGCCAGATAAGATAAATTTACCCGGGCAAGAGAGCGCGGATTTGTGTTATTTATTTGTAATGTTAACGGAAAATCAATATTGGATACAGCCAGGCCGCTTGGCGGTGAGATCCAGTTTATTTCAACAGGGCCGGTGTTGGTTTGATCTTCCAGCTTTAAATTAAACTCAAGTTCGCGTATTTTACAGTTCTCCACATCGTCGCAGACTTTAATTTTTAAATTATGAAAGCCGTTAGAAAGGAAATCAACCTTTTTATTCAAATTAAAAGGATATTCCGTTGTTGAGTGAAATAAATTGTCATTAATAATATAATCAACCCTGACAACTCCGCGTGGAGAGCTGACCTGGATTTGAACGTTAAGGCCGGGGCTTGTGATTGTTTGGTTGTTTCCCGGGGTAACAATGCTTACTTGCGGGATGTTTTCCGGCTGGTGGACATTATCCGATTCAGTTGGCGGCGTACCGCCCAGGAGCGCGGAGCTGGTCGCGCTGGTAGAGCTGGCCAGTTCTTTAACGGCCCAGGCAAGGACGCGCGACTCCCAGAGTTCAAACTGGGGGTCTTTTTCCGGATTTTTAGGCGCCTTGCCAAGCGGGTCTTTGGGGTTAACGTAGTAGAGAATGGAATGCGGTTCAAAAAAAGTTTTTTCCTCAATTAGATGCTCTGGCGTATGTTCGGTTGCTAAAAGTCCGGAAATTTTATCAATTTTTATAACCTGGGCCGTGCCGATTTCTCCGTCCAGGACGGCCTTGTTGGTTTTTTTTATTTCCGGGGTTTTAAAGTTTTCTATCGGAGTGTCCCCAAGCACGCGCTCCATAAAATCGTGCCAGATCGGAGCTGCCACCACGCCGCCGGCCGCGCCTCGCTTCATTTTAGCATTATCAAAGTTGCCCACCCAGACCCCGGTAACGATTGACGGGGTATAGCCTATTGTCCAGGCATCGCGATAGTCGTTGGTAGTGCCTGTTTTGGCCGCTACCGGGCGGTTTCCAAGCGTTAACCAGTTGCGTTCGCCAAAAGCATAAGCCCGGGAAGCGTTATCAGATAAAATATTATTGATTAAGCGGGCGATCTTTGA
>DAOVXE010000085.1 GCA_030636285.1 Candidatus Falkowiibacteriota bacterium
CGGCCTGGATTTTTATTATAAGCGCTACAGCGGCCGGGGAAACATAACCAAAATTATTCTTACCGGCAACGGCGCCAATGTTAAAAATATTGACAAAATATTTAGTGAAAAATTATCAATTCCAGCGGAAATGGGCAATATTTACACGCATTTAGATGAAAGCAAAGAAAAATTCTCAAAAAATTTTATCGTTTACGATACAATCAAACCGGACGATAAAAAGAAAAATAACGAAGAAAAAAACGCTTCCATGCAGGGAAACAATGAGCTAATTTATACTACCGCCATTGGCTTGGCACTGAGAAAAATTTTCATAGATAACGTATGATTGATTTAAATATTATTTCGCGAGAATTAAAAAAAGAAATAAACGCTAAAGCTATTTATGTTTCTTTTAAAAATCTTCTGGCTCTTATTTTTATTATCCTTATTTTTTACGCCATCGCTCTCCTGGTGTGTTTATTGATCCTGCAAATTCATTTTACCAAAACAGTAAAAGACACGACCCTTCTGGTCCGCCGTACGGAAAACTATACCACCGAGGTAAGGCAAATAAATAATCTTATAATCAATACTGAAACTATTCAGGCTGATTTTGTTGCCTGGTCTTATCTTCTGGAATACTTGCAAACCTTATCCAATGAAAACATTAAAATATCAAATATCGGTGTTGATAAAGGTGAAAAGGCCATTGCATTAACAGGGGTGGCTGCTACCCGCGACAGCTTACTTCAACTCAAAGAAACGCTTGAACAATCAAATTATTTTAGTGAAATAAACTTACCGATTAAAAACTTGCTTGAAAGAGAGAATATTAATTTTAGCATAAACACGAACTTAAGCGCTTATGAATTTAAATAAATTTAAAAACCTTGATTATAAAAAGAAAATAATTTATCTTAGCCTTGTTTTTGCAGTGGCGGCCTTATTAACAGTCTATACGATCATCAAGCCAACCCTGATGAAAATAAAAGAGGAGCGCGCCAATATAGTAACCCAAAAGATTGAGCTGGAAAAAAGATTAAGCAATGAAAAAAATATGGCCTCTCTAAGCTCAAAAATAAGAAAAATTAAGCCTCAAATTGACCGTTTGTCAAGCGTTTATATTAATCAAGGCCGCCAGCTTGAATTTATCACTACTCTTGAAGGGATTGCCAGTGAAAATAAAGTCGCGCAATCTTTAAATTTGAATTTTGACAGCTTGAGCAATGATCCTAATTATAATATTATCCCTTTGGAAATTAGCGTAAGCGGAACCTACGCTAATGTGCTTAATTACCTGATTTCCCTTGAAACCATGAATTACTATATTAATATTACTAATTGGCAGTTCTCGCCCGGCGGCGCTATAGTTTCCGAAATCTCGGTTCTGGAAACCAATAAACAAAGTGCTTCCCGTTCCGGCGCTCCATATACCCTGCGTCTGACTGCTAATACTTATTGGAAATGAAATTTAAAATAAAATTTACAATCAGGCATGTCTTTCGCTATTTATATGTATTTTTAATATTGGCCAATTTTGTGGTTTTGTATTTTATTGTTAATTTTGCAAAAGAATACGTTTACCAGGCAATAATTATGGATCAAAACGAGCTTATGCAGGCCAGCCGCGGCGTGGGCGACATAAACGTTGAAAAATTTGAAGCAATAATTAAAAAAATTGAACAAAAATCAATCCCTTAAGGGCTTAAGTAAAAATAACCTCCCCACTTCGCACTCATATTCACATCATCTAAACTTCTAAAAATTCTCAACGTATCTCGATATGTTTCAAATTTTTATAAGTTTATCTAATGCAAATATGAACACGAATTGGGGAGGTTATTTTTACTTAAGCCCTAAATCTTCAATTTTTTTAATATAATTTGAAGTACTATAATTTTTTACTTTCTCTTTTGCCGTCTTACCGATGGTTTTTATTTTCTCTTTATTTATAAGCGCCCATTCAATTTTTTTTATTAGATCTTCCTTACTGCCCGGCTCAAACAGCAACCCGCCCAGCCCATGAATCAATTCAGTAATACCGCCGATCCGGCTGGCAATGACCGGCAAGCCGAATGAAGCGGCTTCATAAATTACAGTCGGTGAATTTTCATAGCAAAGAGACGGCACGACTAAACAATTTGCTTCTTTCATTAAACTGATAATTTTCTTATGCGAATCATCAAAAATGAGTTTTATATTTTTTTGGTTTTTCGCGATTTTTTTTGCTTCATTATAGTCAGGGCCATGGCCGACCATGATTAATCTGCTGTCTTTATTCTTCTCAGCCAAATCAATAAATGAACGAAGGGCAAACAAAGCTCCTTTAGATAAGCTAAACGGACCAATAAATAAAATATCAAATTTTTCATTCTCCTGGCCGCTTATTTTTTTGCTGTTGCTAAATAACGCTGGGTTTGGCAATATTAAAATGTCTGAATTTTTAAAGAATTTTCTCTTAAGATGCATATTCATTAACCAATTAGAAGGAGATATCACAATATCCGGAGACTGCATTAAATATCGGCTGAAAAATATATACAGTTTAGTCCACGGATAGTCAAGAACTGATTCTTTGCCATAATAGATCAAGCCGGAAGGGTAAATAAGCTGGATATCGTGCAATACATGAATATACTTTATTCCTAAACGTTTAAACAAACAGGGAAGTAAAAGGCTAAGCCCTTTTAAATTGTGAGTTATAATTAGATCCGGCTTTTCCTTTAATAATATTTTTTTGATTTTTAAATATTTAAGCGCGTCAACGGAGTCAAACAAATGCCAAATCAACCGAATTGAAAATATGATTTTAGGCAATTTTTTGTATAATGACTTTATCTCGTAAACCGCCTTATCAGCAGCATAATCCGTGGCCGCGGTAATTACAAAAACCTGATTTTTTTTTCTTAGCCCATCAACCATTGCTCTGGCAATTGCTTCAGAGCCAGTTTTTGGATCTTCTCTATATATATTATTTATCAAACAAATTTTCATATTTATCTCTTATTTTGTCCTTGCTATATTTCTTCAGGACCAATTCCCTGCCCGCTTTACCCATATTATTAAGCCGGCCGCTATCCTCCAGTAAGCCTTGAATTTTATTTCGCAAATCATTACTGTCCCCTGGCCGGGCCAAAAGGCCTTCTTTATTGCTAAATACTTTGCGCACTCCCGGCAGGTCAGTGGCGATTACAGGCGCGCCGCAGGCCATTGCCTCAATGAGCACCAGACCAAAAGCTTCATTACTGTTAATAGAAGGCAAAATAAATAAATCAGCATTTTGATATTCTTTTACCAGATTATTTTGGCTCAGTTCGCCTTTAAATTTTATTTTTTCATTAATTTTAAATTTTTTGGCTAAATTTTCATAATATTTTCGCCTGGAACCGCTTCCGACTATATTTAGCCGCCATTTATTCAGATTTAAGCCGTTTAAAGCCTTAAAAAAGATATCCAAACCCTTAAAGTAGTGCGCTTTGTCCAGTCCGCCCACAAATAACAATTCAATGCTCTCTTTTGGTTTTTTGTTTTTCTTAGGACAAAACATTTTTGTGTCAACAGTGAACGGCAGCTCATAAAATTTGTCTTTATATTTATTATATATGCCGGAAATATTGCTATTCTCCACATAATCCAGGCTCGCAACCGTAACTTTATCAGCCATTTTAAACAATGAATTCCTTATCAAACAAGAAGGCAAACTTAATATTTTTACCCAAAAAGGCAAACCGCCCGCTTCCATGTGATAGTGAATAAATAATTTAAACTTCCTTCTAAACAAAATTTTTGCCAGCCAAACCATTTCCGCGCCGCCGAAAAAAGGATAATGCAGCTGCACCGCGTCAAAATTAGTTAAGCGCCAAACAAGCTGAGGCAGCCAGGCGCCGTTGCCGTATTTAAGCCAAGGCTTAAGCCTGACCACTTTATGATCAGCTAAGGCGCAAAAATCCCCTTGCCTTGGGCAAGGGGCTTGCCCGGTTTGAGCGTAGCGATACTTCGGGGTAAACACAACTACTTCATGCTTTGCTGATAAATAAGCGCTAAAATCAGCCGCCACATTCCCAATCCCCCCTTTGTACGGCGGAAAAGTACATACTACTTGAGCTATCTTCATACCGGGTTTACGATAATTTATAATAAAAATATTTTCGCCAGGCAAACATTAAGGCAAGCGCCGCAATAGCCTGAATGATGTCCAGTTCGTTTACTCTGCGGGCAAGCAAGGACGGTATTAATACTATTATCGGCAGTAAAAAAATAAAAATTTCGTCTTTATTTACCTGCGCTCTGGTTATGGCTTTATCCGGGTTTGGCGAATCTTTGGTAAAAAAAAGATGTTGATGCCAGGCATACATCACGCCGCCGAAAACAAAAGCCTGCAGCGCGTCTATAATGCTAAAAGTTTTATTAACACAAGGAATTAATAATATAATAAGCGAAATAATTATTATAACCCTAAGATCCCATTTTATTAATACTTTGGTCGGATAAATTGCGGCTTTGCCAGCCGCGCCTTCACGGTTAAGCCGTTTTAATCCAC
>DAOVXE010000111.1 GCA_030636285.1 Candidatus Falkowiibacteriota bacterium
AGCGAGCGGCAAAACCACTCTGGCCCAGCATATTGTTGCCGAAGTGCAAAAACTGGGCGGAATTGCCGCCTTTATTGATGCCGAACACGCCCTGGATCCGGATTACGCCGCCAAGATAGGCGTAAACATCAAAGAAATGCTTATTTCCCAGCCTGACACCGGCGAACAAGCCTTGGAAATTCTGGAAACCCTGGTTCGCTCCAACGCGGTTGACGTGGCAGTAATAGACAGCGTGGCCGCCCTGGTGCCAAAAAAAGAGATTGAAGGGGAAATGGGCGATCAGCACATGGCTCTGCAAGCCCGGCTAATGAGTCAGGCGCTTCGCAAGCTCACTGGCGTTGTCAGTAAAACAAAAACTGTGGTAATATTTATCAACCAAATCAGGCACAAGATCGGTGTTTTCTTTGGCAGTCCGGAAACCACTACCGGAGGCAATGCTTTAAAATTTTATTCTTCGGTTAGAATTGAGGTGCGCCGCTCAGCCCAGATCAAACAAGCGGATAAAATAATCGGCAATCGCGTCAAAACCAAAGTGGTTAAAAATAAAGTGGCTGCCCCGTTCCGCACTTGTGAATTTGACATAATGTATAATGAAGGCATCTCTATTTCCGGCGATCTTCTGGACACCGGCGTGGTACACAGCGTGATCAGTAAATCCGGCAATACCTATTCTTTTGGCGACATTAAACTGGGCGTTGGCCGTGAAAACGCCAAACGTTTTCTCCGCGCCGACAAAAAATTAATGGCAGAGATAAGAAAAAAAATTATCAGCGAGATAAAGGCGCGGGAAATGGAAGAGGAGTAGAAAACACGAAAAAAACGAATAGACACAAAATAAACGAATTATATAAAACGGACTCTTTATAAACCAAGAGTCCGTTTTTATTGATAATTTTATCAATCCAACTTCGTTCTATTTGTGCTTATTCGTTTATTTCGTATATTTACGCTCTTTCCGCGTACTCGCCGGTGTCGGTGTTGACGCGGATAACATCGCCTTCGTTGATAAAAAGCGGAGCTGATATTTCCACGCCGGTCTCTATCACCACTCTCTTGTTCACGTTGCCGGCCGAGTTGCCTTTAACACCGGGCGGGGCGCTTATTACTTTGAATTCCATTTTGATCGGCAGATCGATCGCTACCGGATTGGATTCAAAATACAGAACATCAACGTCCGTGCCGTCTTTAAGGAATCTGATTTTATCGCCGATCGCTTCCAGATCAATAGTAAACTGCTCGTAGGATTTATTATCCATAAAATTGGCATTATTCTCGTCCGCGTACATAAAATTAGCTTTCTTTTTTTCGGTATCAGCTTCCTTTGTCTTATCATTGCCCTGAAAAGTCTTGTCCAGAACCGAACCGTCAATCAAATTTTTCAATTTTACCTTAAGAACAGCACCGCCCCTGGCGACCTTATGATGATCGGTTTTGGTAACAATAAATGGCGCTTTGTTCACCTGGATAATTTTTCCTATTTTTATTTCGTTTAAACTTAACATTAATCATGTAATTTATTTGTTGGTATAAGGCAACAGCGCCATGGTCCTCGCCCGCTTGATCGCGGTTGCCAGTTTCCGCTGATGCTTGGAGCACATGCCAGTGCGCTTGCGCGGCAGAATCTTTTTGTAAACATTAGTAAAACGGCGAATCGTATTAATATCCTTATAATCCACTTCGCTAATATTATTAACGCAAAAATGGCAAGCCTTGTCTTGTTGTATTTGTTTAGTCATTATACAGACGACAGACGACAGACAACAGACGGCAGAATCAACTTCTGGTATCTATTTATCTATTATCTGTTTATTACTAGAAAGGGATATTCTCCACTTTAATTTCATCTTCTTGCGGGTTGGTGTCAGTATTAGTTTCGGTATCGCTGCCGACTGCCTGGCCGGAGTCAATTATTGGTTCTTCGTTCGGGGCTGGCGGCTGTTCGTCACTTCCCGTTGGGGCGGCGCCGGCGCCAGCCCGGTCCAGCATGATCATATTGTCAGCCACGATCTCGGTGCGATAGCGCTTAACATTGTCCTGTCCTACCCAGTCGCGGGTTTGCATCCGGCCCTCAATATAAACCTTTGAACCCTTGTGTAAATATTGGCCGCAAATATCAGCTAAACGGCGCCAGGCAACGACATTATGGTATTCTACGCGCTCCTGGCGCTGACCGGCCTGGTCTTTCCAAATGAAATTGGTTGCGACCGATAAAGACGCAACAGAATTTCCGTTAGGAGTGCTGCGCAACTCCGGATCGCGGGTTAAATTGCCAATAATCATGGCTTTGTTGAGGTTCATATTTTTTGTTCTTTACTTTTGTTTCTAAAGGTAATAAAACAAAAGAATTAATTATAAAATTTTACAAGTTTAAAGTAAATCGTCGGTTTCCAAAATTTTATCCAGCGTTTCATCCAAATCCTTAAGATCAACCGGTTTCTTTTTTTCAAGCTTGTTCTCAGGTTTTTTAATTTCTTTTTCTTCTTTTTCTTTTATTTTGGTTATCCGTTTTTCCGCGGCTCTTTTTTCAGTCTCAATCTCCTTTGCGCTGCGCGTTGGTTTAGCCACCAGCATATGCCGAAGAATCTCATTGGATATGCGAAAAACGCGGTCTAGTGGCGCGATTTTATCCGCTTCCATATCAAATTCAACCAATTGATAATAACCATGATGAAAATGTTCAATTGGATAAGTAAATTTTTTCTTGCCCCACTCTTCAGAATACGTAATCGCGCCGCCATTATCAATGATTGTCTTCTTCACATTCTCCCTGATAGGCTTTAGCTCGTCTTCCGTAAACTTATTGGAAATAATATAAAGCATTTCATAATGCGGGATTTTATTTGATTTATTCTTTGCCATATATAATACAATTTTAACAAAAAATCCCAAGATATTCAAAATGGGATCATTTTAAGAATACCTTTAGCCTCATACTGATTTACAGTGAGGCTATTCCAATTAAAAATAAATGGAATATGGGAAAGGTTAATTAAATTTTAAACGTAATTGCACTTTAGCATATTGATTATTTTTTTGCAAGTGCCTTGTCTTCAGCCGCCTTGTCTTCATGGCGTTTATACTTAAGAAAATGCAAGGCAATATAAAACCCGATAGAGATGATTATTATTAAGCTGATAATTTGGGGAAAGCGGAGCCCAAAAAAAACCGGCGTGATATCAACGCGGATAAATTCCAGGAAAAACCTAAGCAGCGAGTAAAGAATCAGGTAAACCGCGATAATTATTTTAGCAGGCAGCAGGCAGCAGGCAGCAGGCAGTTTGTGCTTTAATAAGATTTTATGAAGTAAAATAAGAGTAAAAAATATTATTAAGCTGCCCAGAGATTCATAGAGAAAGGCCGGGTGAAAGTACTCTGAGTTGTAAAATTCAGGTACGCGGTTGGCGAATTCAATGGGAATGCCCCAGGGCAGGTTTGTGGGAATGCCGTAAATTTCCTGGTTAAAGTAGTTGCCCCAGCGTCCGATCGCCTGAGCCAGAGCCATGCCCGGGGCAATTATGGCTGTTAGCAGCCAAAAATTAATATTTTGTTTTTTACTAAATCGCCAGATCATGATCAGCCCGGCAATAATGCCGCCATGAATAGCCAGCCCGCCTTCCCAAACCTTGAAAATATCCAAAGGATTATCAAGATAAAATGGCAACTCTAACATAACATGATACAGCCGGGCGCCGATCAACCCGGCAATGATCAGCCCAAAAGCCAGATCAATGATTGTGTTTTTTTTAATATTATATTTACTGGATAGTTTAAATGATACTAAAGTAGCAACTAAAATGCCGGACACGATAAACAAACCATACCAGTAAATGGTTAATGGTCCGATTTGGATTAATATTGGGTTTGGAGTGAATGAATGTAGAAAATTAAGCATAAATAAATAGACAGCAGACAACAGAA
>DAOVXE010000121.1 GCA_030636285.1 Candidatus Falkowiibacteriota bacterium
AGAGGTGTTGACTTTATTAAACCGCAAATAATTTTATAGCCTTCAAATACTTTTACTTTAAGCGCGTTAAACTCATCATCAGAAATATATCCCAGATCATTAGCTAAGATGATATGATTTTGTAATTCCGTGTTTGAGCCTCTGGCATACAAATAAAATTTTATTCTATCTTTAGAATGATAGCGACCATAGCCTTCGGCTATATTAGCCGTAATAGAAGCGGCCGCTCTTCTTATCTGGCTGGTTAGGCCAAATAATTCCTCCTTGGGAAATTGTCTGGTGAGAGAATAAATTTTTAGCACAACTTGATGATTCTTTTGCCACGCAATTAGATGAGTAAAATGATGTATATTGTTATTGGACATAGAACTTAGAGTCCTACTGCCCGCTATCTGCGTTCTGTTGTCTGCTGTCTGTCGTCTGTGGTCTGCTAACAACCAGCAGAGCCCCTGACCGCTTGCGCGATCAGGAGCTCTTTATGCCGGACCTTTCCCGTAATAATTTAATAGACTCACTGCCAGATCGACTGTTGCAGGCTTTTCAAATCAAAACTTAATATTTTATAAGCCTCGTCCGTGATCCAATTCTTATTATTATAGCAAAGGCGTCATTATGAAAAGTTAAAGAAAAGATAAAATTTTGATAAAAAAATAATAAATAAAAATGGCAGAACAAGTTTTACTCGTTCTGCCATTGTTTTGTGAAATTCACTTTTAAATATTAATTGCAGATTCTATCTGCTGGATCCGCGTCCAGGTCAATAATGATTGCTTCCGCCCAATTAATGTAATAGGCGGCAGTTGTTTCATTAATCTCCCCAAGTCCAAAATCTTCTTCCACTTTACAAATAAAAGCGTAAAGTTGATTTAGGGCTGGTGTTATCTTCCCCTGATCAATGAACTTAGTTACCTTTTTCAGGTTAGCCAAGTAAGAATTTATTACCTCATTGGACAAGTCGGAATTGATAATGTCGTCAACCAAATCATCTGTTAGCTCAGTAGGATTTGGCGTGTTGCCAACCGTAATCGGCACTCCCATTTCACTGGACTCAATTGGCGTACCATTATCCGTAGCTGTAAAAGTAACTGTGTATGTGCCTTCCTGTAAATAACCAGGTGTCCAGGAAAATTGTCCACTAATTTGGTTAAAATTGGCACCGTCCGGCAAGTTGGCAGCCGTAATAATTACTACATCTCCAGAATCAGGATCAGTGGCAATAACTGAAAACTCCAACAATTCACCTTCATCCACAGCTTGCGAACCAACCGGAGTAAAAATCGGAAGCCGGTTTACATTGCCAATAGTGATGGTAATAATCTCAACATCCAGGCCAAGCGGATTGCCATCATCAGTCACAGTAAACTCAACTTCGTAGTTTCCAGCTTGATCATAACCCGGAACCCAGGAAAATAGACCGGTATTTTGATCTAAACTGGCTCCAGTAGGCAAATTTTCAGCATTAAACGTAATAATATCATCAGGGTCAGGGTCGGAAGCTGTTAATTGAAATTCCATAAGCTGGCCCTCTTGTCCAGCTTTATTATCGATTGGATCAAAAACAGGTGAATTGTTTTGAATTGGCACTGTATAAGTTACCTCAAGATAAGGCGCTTTATTAATGTCGTCTTCAGAATAAACAATATCAAAACGAAATCCCATCCAGACACTCCCAGGAGTTTCTGGCCTTACATCATCTACATCATATCCTGTACGCATTCCAAACGAACTCCAACCATAGGTTGAAATACCGCTGATCCCAGTCGTATTTAAGGCTATGGTATTGTACTCGCCGACACTATAATCGCTCCATTTGAAGCGATCTGACCACTCTTCTGGATTATTAACAGCACCAAAATCATTAAAATCATTACTCTCCAAAGTCTCTCCAACACCCTGTACAATAACAGCGGAACTGAGAATGTCGTCGCTATAATCATCTTTTACTCCGGTAATAAACAAATTAATGGACGCGTCTTGAATTATGGCATTATCTGGGATTGATGAAGTGTCAAATGCCACACCGCCTCGGTAAATTACACAATAGTCAGTTGTGAAACATTCCGCACGTATGAAATGCCCTACATTAGACTCGACAAGTCCTGTTGCGGCATCATGTCTTATGTTCCAGCTGCCGCTCGTAGAATTTATTGTCCCATCAGAAGTGGATATTGTGTAAAATCTGTCAGTAATTATCGCAGCGTTGACGCTACTGATGAAAAAAAAGCAAATAAACAAAAAGACTAGAAATTTTTTCATGTCTTACTCCTTTTCTTAAATTAAGGTTGATGTTATTAGACCAATTTTGCTTTCGCCTTGTTTAAGTTGTAAATGAGCTATCACCTCCTTTCAAATTAAAAAACCAAGCAATAATTTACTTAGTTACTCGCCTTACGCAAATTAAAAATCAATACTATACTGCATATATATAGCCCTATTTTAATAGGGCTTAAAAAATTATCAATTAGACTTGCTATTTATGACTGGGCTGAAAAGCAAGATGGCTTAAAATTATGTAATTTATGCGTAAGGTGAGTTAGTTAATTTTACACCTTTCTATGTATATACTATATTTTAGTTTCTGTCAAATTTTTGTCAAATCTTAATTATTGTTAAACATATTTATTATCTTCTAAATACTTAATAACCGTCTTTGCGCACTCTGGCGCGCTCATCTGGTCAGTTTTAATATGAATATCCGGGCTTTTTGGCTTATCATAAGGGTCGTCAATGCCGGTAAATTGGGGAATTTCGCCGGCCCGGGCTTTTTTATAAAGACCTTTGGGATCGCGGTTCTCGCAAACAGACAGCGGGGCATCAACAAAAACTTCAATATAGTTATGCACAGTCTCGCGCAATTCATCACGCTGTTCTTTATAAGGCGTAATAAAGGAAGCCATCACGCCCACGTTGTTTCGCGACAGCATATCAGCCACAAAGCCGATGCGGCGAATATTCTCGTTCCGGCCTTCCCGGTCAAAGCCCAAACCCTTGGTCAAACGCTCGCGAACCACATCCCCGTCTAAACGCTCCAGTCTGGCGTTATTATTTTTTAGATCCGCGTAAACCTGGTCAGCCACCGTGGTTTTGCCGGAAGCGGACAAACCGGTAAACCAAAGCGCAAAGCCTTTTCTATTATTATTTTGTTTATACATATTATCTACTAGCGGGTCACTGGCATTAATTAAAAAATTATACACATCCGGGCGTATAAGATATTCAGGCGGCTCTTCTTTCATTTTAATATAATCCCGCAATTTGGTACCGCTAAATTTAATTGTATCATTTTCATCATATTCGTCAATAAATCCATGGCTTTTGTTTTTCTTATTATAAACCACTTCATTAAAAGACAAAATTTTTATCCCTAATTCAGTTTCACTAAAATCATTAAATATTTTTTGCGCCGCCTCTGGGGCATAGAAATTACCAACCCCGGCATGGTCCCTACCAACAATAAAATGCGTGCAGCCAAAATTCCTACGAATCAGGGCGTGCATCAATGCTTCCCGCGGGCCGGCATAACGCATCTTGATCGGCAAGGCGGCCAAAACTGCCTTATCTTTAAAATTATTATCCAGTAACAGCTTGTAGCTGGCAATAATATACTCGTCCTTAAAGTCAGCGATCTTTTTATCCCCTACTACC
>DAOVXE010000031.1 GCA_030636285.1 Candidatus Falkowiibacteriota bacterium
GCGAAGCTTTAAGCGAACCGCTGGCGCAGGCTGAGCCGGTTGATACCGCTATCCCTTCCATGTCCAAACGCATTAACAAAGCCTCGCCTTCCGCGCCGATGAATGAAAAATGCGCGTGCGACCGGGTAGAATTGTCCCGGTCTGTGTTTAAAATAGTGTCTGGAATATTTTTCTTAATCTTGCTAACCAGCTTATCACGCAGGCCGGCTATATATTTATTGTTCTTGTCCTGGGACTCCTTATCCAGCCGGGACACGGCCGCGCCCAAGCCGACAATGCCGGTGGTATTATAAGTGCCGCTGCGAAAATTCTTCTCCTGATGGCCGCCCCGCTGAAGCGCTTCCAAAGGCACGCCTTTACGGCGATATAAAGCGCCCACGCCCTTTGGTCCGTAGATCTTATGGCCGGAAAACGACAAGAGGTCAATATAATTATACTCTACGTCGCATTGGATAAAATTCAAGGCCTGAGTGGCGTCAGTATGGAAATAAATAGGAACCGGCTTGTCGCTCCGGTTTATTTTGCTTAATTTCTTCCACTCTCGTTCCCTCTTTTCGCGGATTTTTTTGACTATCTTTCCAATCTCGCGGATTGGCATAATTGAGCCAATCTCACTGTTCACCCACATTATGGAAACCAAAACGGTTTTATCAGTAATTTTGGCTTTTAATTTTTCTATGTCAATTACTCCGTTTTTTAGCACTGGCACATGCGACACTACAAATCCTTTTTTCTCAAGCTCCATAAAAGGTTCCAACACCGCGTCGTGTTCAACCAGCGAGGTAATAACATGCGTCTCGTCCGGCTTCATTCCCTTGGAGGTTAAAGCCTTGATCACTCCTTTAATTGCCAAATTATCCGATTCGGTCGCGCCGGAGGTAAAAATTATCTCACCCGGCTCGCAATTTAAAAATTCAGAGATCTGCTGTCTGGCTTTGTCTATCCCGGCAAGGGCGGCTTGCCCGAAACTATGAATAGATGAAGCATTGCCAAAAACATCGCTAAAATAAGGCGCCATCGCCTTCATCACGTTCTTATCCGCCGGAGTAGTGGCGCTATGATCTAAATATATTTTTTTCATACATTTTTTGTCAAAAACTACTTTTAAATATTTTATTTTTATTAAATTTCCAGCTTGAGGCGGATATTTTTACCTCTATAAACTTATAGCAGCAACAAAATATCAATAAATTAAAAATTCATAATTTGGCGTAGCCGAGCTAAATTTAATGAAAATAAAATATTTAAAAGTAGTTTTGTGTCAACGCCAATTATACTGAAATTACCTCTTTCACCTCTGGCACTGCTTTTTGCACTGCTTTTTTAATACCTTCATTCAAAGTGATCTGCGCCATTGGACAGCCGGCGCACATTCCCTTAAGCCTTACTTCAAGCCGGCCGGTTTTATTGTCAAAATTTACAAACTCAACATCACCGCCATCGGCTTGCATCGCCGGACGGACTTTGTCTAAAGCCTTTTTAATTTCATTTACCATATTTTTGTCAAGTTATACCCTAAAGAGTACCTTGTGCCCAAAGGGCACTAACAGTAGTCGGGAATATTCAAATTCCTTGACTGATAATTATTTTAATTTTTACCCACCAAAGCCTTGACGTAGGCGGAAAATGTACACTCAGGTGTACACTCTTAATTATAGCCTATATTTAAAACTTTATGCAAAAATCTGCACTCGCCCATGTCATACTTAACACTACAGAGTGTAAAATATGAAAAAAAGATATAGAAAAA
This sequence comes from Candidatus Falkowiibacteriota bacterium, assembly GCA_030636285.1. Next base: position 1,751 of record DAOVXE010000031.1, read on the forward strand.
TGTGGGAAATAGATATTGGGATGAAAAAACTCACAAATCATGCTAATATCGATAGATTTAAGCAATTAATAAATAAATCTATTGATACTATGCAAAACAGAGCGGAAAACAAATTAAATCCATTAAAACATCCATTATCGGATGAAGCTAAAAAAAGATTAAAATGGATATATATTATTCATTTTGAATGCAATAAAAATATCAGCAAAGCGGCCAGACGGATAGGATTATCAAGAACCTGGCTGTCTCAGATAAATTCTAAGTGGTTAAAATCAGACAAGGATCCGCGGTCACTGGAGCCTGAATCAAAAGCGCCGAAAAATACTGACAACAGAAAAAGGATTGATTTAGAAACAGAGAATAAAATACTGGAAGTAAGAAAAGAATATCATTGGGGCAAAGACAAGCTAGAAACAATATTGGATCGGGATTATGACATACAGGTCGGAGCCAGCACGATTAATCGGTATTTGGATAAACACGGATTGTTAGATGTTAAAATATCAAAAAGAGTTAAAACAGCCCATAAAAACAAAATTAAGCAAAAACAAAAATGTCGTCCGCCCAAAGAAATAAAAGACTACAAACCAGGCGCGTTAATTGAAAAAGATATGAAATTCATAGTAAAAGGCGGTAAATTCATTAATTCAGAGAAATACAAAGCTAAAGAGAATTTTTGGTATCAACATACTGTAATTGATTCATTTACCAGAATAAGGACTATTGGGCTGGCGGAAAACAGCGAAAGCAAGACAGCCGTAGCGGTTCAGGAAAAATGCGAAAAGAGGCTGCCATTTCCAATAGCTTGCGTTAATACCGACAACGGAGCGGAAAATGAAAAAGATTTTGACAGCTATCTTGAAAAAAATAAAATGATTCATTTTTATTCCAGATCCGGAACGCCGACCGACAACCCGCGAGTTGAGCGTTCGCATTTAACAGACGAGGTTGAATTTTATCAACACGGCAATATATGTAAAACTTTTGTAAAGCAGGAAAAAAGAATTGCAAAGCACGAACATAGGTATAATTATATCAGACCGCATCAAGCGTTAGGAAATTTAACCCCAATGGAATTCTATGGGCTATGGAAAGCAAATCCGGATGAAGCTTACAAAATAGCGGAAAAATGGCAAAATTACCTTAAAAAACAAAGTAAACGATTATCTAACTCCAGAAAAATGAAAAATAGAGAGAAAATAGCCAGATTAATGGAACAAATTGATAGAAAATTAGCCAATTCTTAATAAATAAAAAGTGTCAATTATGTTCGTGGACTTGCACAAAATCTTGAAAATTTTTTAATTCTTCTTTTTCCTCTATCTCTACCCGCTCAACTCGCGCAAACTCCGGCCCCACATGGCACCATTTGATTAATTTTTTTAAATCATCTTCCTTGCCTTCCACCTCAACGTACACAGTACTATCACTTTCATTGCGCACCAAGCCTGTCAAACATAATTCTTTGGCTGTTTTCTTAATACTTCTACGAAAACACACGCCTTGCACCTGGCCAAAAATTTTAATTTTAATTCGTTTTTTCATGAAATTCCAAACCCCAAGCACCAAAACCCAAATAAGCAATAAATTACAATGACCTAAACTTTTTAAAGTTGGGATTTGTTATTTTGAATTTATTTGGGATTTGTTATTTGTTATTTAGTGCTTTATTTTAAGCCTGATAAACCTCTCCATGGCCCGGGTAAACCATCATCTCGGGCTTTATTATTTTTTCCAACTTGCGCAGCGAATCCCGCATAGCTGCTTCATCCCCGCCAGGCAAATCAGTCCGTCCAATTCCGTCTTTAAATAAAGTATCGCCGGTAAATATTTCTTTCCTGCCAAGCAGTGAAATACTCCCCATGCTATGGCCGGGCGTAAGCAGTACTTTTAATTCCTCATTACCGAATTTAATATTGTTTCCATCCTTTATAAATTCATCCGGCTGAAAACTTAAATAAGGCTTTTCATTTTTGTGTATTATAATTTTGCCGCCCAATGCCGCTTTCACTTGCTTAGCCGCGTCTACATGGTCATAATGATAATGGGTTAATATAATATACTTTAGTTTTTTGTCTTCCTTTTTCATGGCCTTGATAATATCTTCGCTATCCTCGCCCGGATCAATACAAACAAGTTCCCTTAAGGAACTTATTAAATAACAATTTGTTTTAATAGGTCCGACGACCATTATGCTAATATTCATAACAACATTAGAAAAAATAAAATCGCGCCAAGCATTACGCACTGCATGGCTATAATTTTTATAAAACTAATCCCGGCTTTGCTTGAATCAAATACCATACAATTATTGTGCAGTGAGTCTAATTTACAAATTCAACTTCTGCTTTACCAAGTTGACAATGTCATCCAAACGCCAATCAGTTTTAACCAAAAAATCATATACCTGAAACTTGGCCGCCTCGCTAACATTATCAGCATCGCTTAAATTAGTCAACATAATGATCGGCACGCCAGCCCCCCACTTGTCGTCTTCACGAATTTTTTTAAGCAATTCCATTCCATCCATCTTAGGCATTATAATATCCAACATCAGTATATCCGGCTTGGCTTCAAGGGCAATTTTTAAGCCTTGCTCGCCATCACTGGCTTTAATAACCTTAAAACCTTCTTTTTCAAATTTTTTACTCAATGCTTCAACCATCGCGATTTCGTCTTCCGCAATAAGAATTGTTTTTTGCGCCATATACTTTATTTTTTATATTTTATTATTTGATATTTATAATGTTGCTAATTATATAATGCCCTTGGGTGCAAATCATTACAAATTTACGAAAACATGTGTCATCCTGAGGAGCAGAGCGACGAAGGATCTCGTCTCTATATCCACGGGATTCTTCACCCGCTTCGCGGATTCAGAATGACAAGATAAAATTATTCGTAAATTCGTACAGATTCGTAATTCGTAACACTAATACTCTGAACTATTCAGCTTTTTACTTCCCGGCTTCTTACGCATGCCTTTAAGCGGAATGGTAATATTCATTGTGGTTCCGCGATTGCGCTTGTCCAAAGGAACATCAGCGTCTTTTTCCCCTGCGTCAAGAAGCAGTTCCAGTGACGGTGAGTGAAACCAAATCTTGCCCCCGGACTTTTCAACAATCGCCTTAACTATATAAAGGCCCAGGCCGGTACCGACTGACTCAATCTTTTTCGCGTTAATCCCCCGAAACAGCTTGGTAAATATCTTGGGCTGCTCTTCCCTGGGAATGCCGCAGCCGGTGTCGGAAATTTTTATATAAATATCACGCTCTGTCTTTTTAATGCTAATTTTTATTGTTCCTTTGCGCGGAATGTACTTGATGGAATTGGAAAAAATATTATTAAATACCATCTTTATCAGCCGCGGATCCAAAAGCAGCCGCGGAAATTGGCCATATTCCTTGATCAAATGGATCTCCTTGGCTTTTATCTCGGGCATAAACTTTTTCAAAGCCGACTCGGCTTGCTCAATTATATCGGTCGGTTCCGGCTCTATGGAAAACGTGCCAACATCAATCCGCGATACATCCAAAAGCGCGTTCACCAGCTCAATCAGCCGTTCATTGCTTTTGTAAACTTCTTTAAGATATTTTTCCTGTTCTTTATTAATATCGCCGGCATCTCCGGCAACAAGATAATCAACATACCATTTGATTATTGACAAGGGCGTGCGCAATTGGTGGGAAGCAATTGCCACAAAATCGGTTTTAGCCTTGGCTAACTCATGGTGTTTGGAAACGTCCTGGGCCACTCCGGTTTGTAAACGGCCCATTAATTCATTAAGGGAGTTGGTTAATTGCCCTATTTCATCATTCTTTAAGGACTTTACTCTTTGGGATAAATTACCGGCCGCCATTTCCTGCATTTTAAAATTAAGCCTGATAATCCTCTGGGAAAAAGACCAACTGATAAAATAAGCCGTCAAAAACGATAAAATATAGATCAAACCGCCCAGCGCCAGAATCTGCGTTAATGATCCGCGAATAACAAAAAAACTTGTTAACACAAAAATCGTGGAAAAAAATACAACTATTAATAATATTCTGTCAGATAGTTTAAAAGATGTTTTCATTATTCCAAATATTAAATTCACTGCCCTCCCAGGGTAAACCTTAATTTTAATTCTTCTTTTTGCTTTTTGGTAAGTTCTTTAAAAGTCTCCCGGCTCCAGTTCTTATTCTTAAGCAAGCTTCCCATCCATTGCCCGGAAAGAAGATGCGGCATCATGATATAATCAGCCCCGGCTTTATAAAGGTCATTTAAAAAACGGGAGTGCGCGAGATTGGCAACCATTAAAGTTTTTTTGTTGGTCATGCGAATATGCTTGATCAAAGTAAGCTGGTCATCGGCCCGCGGCAAAGTTGAAATGATCATTTTAGCCTGATCCAGGGGCAGCTCGCAAAGAAAATCTACTTCTGTAACGTCGCCAAAAAAATAAGGGATCTGGCGGATAGTTAATTTTTTTATTGCCATTGGGTCAGAATCCACTACCGCAAAGCTAATATTCATTTCTTTAAGAGCCTCGCAAATTTTCCAGCCCAAACGGTGATAGCCGAAAATCAAAACTTCATAAGTTTTTTGCTCTTCCTTTTTGCTGTTATGCTTGTCCGGTCCAAAAAACCGGAATATCGGGCATATAAATTTATATATTTCATGATTATAAGTAATCAAGTAAGATGATACAAAAATAGTAATTAAGGCGACCATCGTAAATATGGATAAAATACTGTCAGATACATAACCCATGGTAGAGGCGATAAATAAAAACACAAAACCAAATTCACTAACCTGGGCCGCGGTAAGACCGGCTAAAAAGCTGGTTTTGCGGGTAAACTTCATCAAGCGATACAGGATAAACAAAATTAAGGGGTTGCCAACCAGGACGAATAAAGACAAAATCATGCTGGGGATAATGGACGCGGAAAAATTATCCACACTCATCTCCGAACCAAGAATAATAAAAAATAGGGCAATAAAAAAATCCCTGATCGGCTTAATGCGGCTGCTGATCTCGGTCCGATATACGCTGGAGCCTAGCGACAGGCCGGCAATGATCGCTCCCACTTCCAAAGATATGCCGGCCCATTCGGCTAAACCGGAAATGGCAAAACACCAGGCTAAAGTAAAAATCAGCAAAAACTCGCTTGACTGGGCTACTTTTTCAAGCAAAACCGGCAAAATCACGCGCGACAAAAAATATACCAAAGAAACCAAAACAATTACTTTCACAAAAATCAATAACAATGAAACGGCGATTGAAACACCGGCTCCGACCGAAGGAAGCAGTATCAAAAGGCCGATCGCGATTATATCCTGCACCAGCATAAGGCCGATCGTGTAGCGGCCATACACAGAGCGCTGCTCCCGCTTGTCCGAAAGCAGTTTCATAATTATAATGGTACTGGAAAAGGTTATTGATATTGCCAAATACGCGGCCGGGACAAAATTAAATCCCAAAGAGAGCAGAATAATTACGCCAAAAAACGAGGTAAAAGCCACTTGTCCGATTCCGGTTATGGCCGCTACCTTGCCGATGCGCCGCAGATAATCAATATTCAGAGAAAGCCCAACTAAAAATAAAAGCAGGATCACGCCGAACTTGGCAAATATATCAAAATACTGCTGGCTGGAATTGATAAGATTCAAAAACAAAGGACCGGCAATGATCCCGGTCAAAATGTAGGCAATAATAAGCGGCTGGCGCAGCAGCTGAATTACAAAAGCAATGCCAATCGCGATTGCCAACACTAAACTTATGTCAATAAATATGTCACTGGTCATGGCTATATTATAACATAAATTGGCTAATCAAACAAAAACCGGCTCCTGAATAATACAGGAGCCGGTTTAGTTTTCCCTAATGGTGCTAAACTTAATTTTCAGTTAAAACACCACAATAAATCAATCTCTTTAAAAAACAAAACATAAGGTAGAAATAAATTTTTTGTAATGTCTTAATCATAGCTTTAATTCATAGGCTTTTATGCCTATCTGTGGATAATTATATCATATTAATAGTAAAAATCAAGGTTCAGTCTTGTTAATATCTTCAATTACATTCGCGCTTGGTTTTTCCAACAGCGGAATAAGCCTTGGCAAAACCTGCCAAACCAAAATAAACGAGCCGATA
>DAOVXE010000090.1 GCA_030636285.1 Candidatus Falkowiibacteriota bacterium
AATTTAAGGAGATGTATTATGGATGCAATTATAACAAGTCGACAAGCTGCTAAAACTAAAATTAATTACCTCATTGATCTCAACGCTGATCCATATACCCCATATGAATGGAGTGTAATTGAACACAGAAAAGGCGGACAGTTAAAATGGGATCCCGAAAAGATTTTACTCTTTTTATCCGAGAAACAGCAGGACGGAAAGGTAATTAAGGGTGATGAACTTTATAAAGAATTATCTTGTCTACCAGTTCTCAACGCCAATGCCCTTGATTTTTTACTTGATTATTCGTTTCTTAATCTTATTCCCGTGGAATGGAAGGGTAAAACAGTGTGTTTTTGGGGAACGGTTTACCGTAACAGATTCAATGGCATGTATGGAGTCCGTGTTCTTTGCTTGCGTAGATACAGTTGGGTTTGGGGCTGGTTATGGTTTGAGCATGATTTTGGCGATTGCCACCCCGCGATTTTATTTGCTACTTAGAATTTGGCTGTTGGGACACGATGAATGTGTTTCAACAGCTTTTTTTCTTTTTTAAGTTTAGCATTTTGACAAAACATATATAAACAATGTATTATATAGACTAGATAGTTATTTAAGTGTTTAAAAAATTTGTACACTATTTTCAATATGAAACAATCGCAGCTTTTTGGAAAAACAATTAAAAATATATCCAGCGATATAAAAGTAATTAGCCATAAATTGCTTTATCGAGCTGGATTTATTAGAGAGTCAGTTGCTGGTCGTTATTATTTTTTGCCTTTAGGAATTAAAGTCAGGGATAGAGTAATTAAAATTATTGAAGAAGAAATGGACAATGCCGGAGCAATGAAAATAATAACCCCTATTCTTCATCCCATAGAACTATGGAAAGAAACTTCCAGAACCGATTCTGTCGGCTTTGAGTTAATGACCGTGAAGGATCGTTCAAAAAGTGAATTTGCTCTAGGTGGTACTGCTGAAGAAATGATGGTTGATTTAGTGAGAAAGTTTAATATAAGTTATAAGGATTTGCCTTTTAATATTTATCAATTTTCACAAAAATTTCGCGATGAACTTCGCGCCAGGGGAGGATTACTTCGTGTGCGTGAATTTTTAATGAAAGACGCGTATTCGTTTCATGCTGACGAGAATGATTTCAAAAAGGAATATCAAAATATGCGGGATGTGTATGTAAGAATTTTAAAGCGTCTAGGATTAGAAGTCGTTGTTGTTGAATCGGATAATGGATATATTGGAGGAGATTACTCTCATGAATTTGTTGTTGAAAGCGAAGTAGGTGAAAGCAGGTTTTTAATTACTAATGATAAAAAATATGCCGCGCATGAAGATGTGGCAAAATTTCAAAAAGAAAATAAAAATATAAACGAGGAAGAAAAAATTCTTAAAGAAGTTAAAGCAAACAGAGGAAAGACAATGGAAGATGGAGTAAAGTTTCATAAATTGCCTTTGTGGCAGCAGATTAAAGATGTAATGTTTGTAGATGATAAAAAAAGGTTTATTTTGGCGATTATACGCGGAGATTATGATGTTAATGAAACGAAATTAATGAATTTAACCGGTGCAAACGATTTGAGGCATGCGACAGAAGAAGAGATAAAAAAAATTGGAAGCGAGCCTGGATTTATATCCCCGGTTAATATAAATAAAAAAATTGTAATTGTTGCGGATAATTCATTAAGAACAATTAAAAATGCTTATGGAGGAGCAAATAAAAGAAATAGGGATTTATTAAATATAAACATAGACAGGGATTATAAATCAAATATTGAAGGAGATATTGCGATGGCTCAAGATGGATTTTTTAGTGAGGATGGAAAAATATTAAAAGAAAGCAAAGGGATTGAAGTAGGAAATATTTTTCAACTTGGATATTATTATAGTAAAAAAATGAACTCAACTTTTACAGACAAGGATGGAAAAGAAAAATTTTATTATATGGGTTGTTATGGAATTGGGATTGATAGAACAATTGCAACTATCGTAGAAAAATATAACGACGAAAAAGGAATAATTTGGCCCGAGTCAGTTGCTCCGTTTAAAGCGTGTTTATTATCGCTAAATCAAAATGAGAAAGCAGAAGAGCTGTACAAAAATTTGGAACAGGCCGGGATTGAGGTTTTATATGATGATCGGGAGATTTCGGCGGGTGAGAAGTTCGCTGACGCTGATTTGATCGGCTGTCCATTAAGGTTGGTAATTAGTAAAAAGACTCTTAAGGAAGATTCAGTTGAGGTAAAGAAAAGGGAAAGCGATAAAACTGAATTAATAAAGATAAAAGATTTAATAAAATATATAAGTGTTAAATAAACTTTTAGGAAAATTTAGCAAGGATTTGGGGATTGATCTTGGGACCAAAAACACCCTTGTCTATACTCATGACAAGGGGATTGTTATTAATGAGCCGAGCGTAGTTGCGATCAATACCCGGACCAATGAGATTTTGGCCGTGGGAGAAGAGGCTAAGCAAATGGTTGGGAGGACACCTGGCCACATTCAGGCGATTATGCCCTTGGTTGACGGGGTAATTTCGGATTTTGAAGTAACCGAAAAAATGCTTAAATATTTTATTGACAAAGTCCATGCCGAGAGTTTTACGCTGATTCCCCGTCCGCGGGTAGTTATCGGTGTCCCCTTGGACGTTACTGAAGTGGAAAAAAAGGCGGTAGAGGACGCGGCTAAGTCCGCGGGGGCGCGGCAGGTGTATTTAATTGAAGAATCAATGGCCGCGGCAATAGGCGCCAGGCAGCCGGTGGCGGAGCCAACCGCCACTATGATGGTTGATATTGGCGGCGGCACTACGGAGATTTCCGTTATCTCTTTGGGCGGCGTAGTTGCCTGGAAGTCGCTGAGGCTGGCCGGCAACGAAATGGACAATAATATTGCCCAGTACGTGCGGGAAGAATTCAATATCCTGATCGGAGAGCAAGTCGCGGAAAAAGTTAAAATTAGCATCGGTTCCGCAACCGAGATGAAAGAGCCGATGGAAATGGAAGTGCGCGGCCGGGATTTGATAAATGGCCTGCCCAAAGCAATAACATTAAACGACAGCCAGGTAAGAGAGGCGATCAGCAAAACCATTAATCAAATAATAGAGAATATAAAAAGCACGCTTGAAGTTACTCCGCCGGAACTGGTGTCTGATATTTACGAACATGGTATTGCCTTGTCCGGCGGCGGGGCTTTGCTCCGCGGAATAGACAAAGAGATCGCCCAGGCAACGCGCATTCCGGTGCGGCTGGCAGATGATCCTTTGACTTGCGTGGTTCGAGGCACCGGGATTTTGCTTAGTGATATGGAGCTTTTAGAAAAAGTAATATCACCCGGAAGCGAGGAATATTGATTGATTAAAAATATTCAGATTATAATAAATTTACTTACTGTTTATAAATGAATTTAATATCATGACCGGCTTAATAAAAAAATATATTGTTTATACGGCGGTCTTGATCGGGCTGCTTGTTTTTTTGCACGCGATTGGCGCTCTGCGCCCGGCAGAGCAATATTTGTCGCGCGGACTTAATCCGCTATTAGCCACGATCTATAGCTGGGGAACAAATATCAACGTTGCTTTTGACGAGCAAACCGGCAAGGCTGACTTGTGGCAACAAATCAACGATTTGCAAGCGGAAACTAATCAATTAATATCAAAAAACGCGGAACTTAAGGCAGTGGAAGAAGAAAACGCGATATTAAGAGAGTATTTGAATTTTTTTAATGATCACAGCTATGAGCATATTCTTAGCCGGGTAATCTCACGCGGCGATATTACAAATGTAATTGGCCGGACAGAATCAATTTTAATAGACAAAGGATCAGCGGATGGATTAATGATTGGCTTGGCAGTGGTGGACGAGCAGGGAATTGTAGTGGGCAAAGTAGCAGCCGTAAAAGAAGCCTCATCGTTGGTGCGTTTGGTTAACAATCAGCAATGCAAATTGGCAGCCGGTATTTTAGGCAGTGAGGCAACCAACGGCATTACCGAGGGCGAACTGGGCCTGACAATAAAAATGAATTTTATTTTCCAGGAAGTTGAGATTAAAAAAGATGACATTGTTATTACTTCCGGTTTGGAAGAAACCATACCGCGCGGCCTGGTGATAGGCAAAGTATCGGACGTAAATAAAGAGAACAACGAATTATGGCAAAGCGCCCATCTCATACCCCTAATGAACACGAATAATCTTCTAATTGTGTCTGTTATTAAACCATAAACGTTACGAATTACGAATCTTTACAAATTTACGAATGTTTATTTAATCCATGTTACGCACTTATCACGTAAGCAAAGTTATAATTAATGTAATTTAAACAAAACTGAGGATAAGAACAAGTTTTATCTTAGCATTTTTGTTTAAATTACATTAATTATAACTTTTTCTAAGGTAAAAATATTTAGT